>JAEWZA010000256.1 GCA_023395575.1 Bacillota bacterium | reverse complement strand
ATACCGAACACGGAAGTTAAGCATCTCAGTGCTGATAATACTTGGCTGGCGACGGCCTGGGAAAGTAAGTCTCTGCCAGAATTATATCAGAGTTTCGAGCGCATAGCTTGAAACTCTGTTTTTATATATATAAAACTCTAACTATAAAATTGTACCTGAATTTCAGAAAATATAACATACACTTAAAAAGTTACGGAAATATAGCTTCGTAAATGTGTATGTTATAAAAATCATATTTAAAAGTAGTAAATATATTGAGGGGGAATTTATTATGCCAGCTGCAAACCATCCAGCCTATAAGGAAGAGCTAGAAAGGTGCAGATATACTTTGGACTATGTAAGAAAAAGCTTTGAACGTGCTAAAGAGAAAAGAAAAAAGATAGGAAATGAATTAGATAATGTTCAAAGACATATGTCAGGTGATAGTAGTGCAGACTATACAAGCATCATGGTTAATACTTTGATACACGATGCTTTGGCATTAAAAATTAAAAATCTGCATACTGCCAGTAGTAAACCTTACTTTGCTAGAATTGATTTTCTTGAAAGTGATACTCACAAAACTGAAAATTTGTATATTGGAAAAATGTCACTTGCAAGGGATGAGGATCAGGAAATAATAATTGTTGACTGGAGAGCGCCTATTGCAAATTTATACTATGAAGGTAGGTTAGGGTTATCTAGTTATACATGTCCGGATGGGAATATTGAAGGTCAACTTCTATTAAAAAGGCAGTTTTCAATTAATAATGGAGAACTAGAGGAAATATTTGACATTGATATAACTACAAATGACGAATTTTTGCAAACATATCTTGGTGCAAATGCTGAAAATAGGCTAAAAGAAATTGTCTCTACTATTCAGGAAGAACAAAATAAAATAGTTAGGGCTCCAATGTGGAAACCGCTTATAGTTCAAGGTGTAGCAGGTAGTGGAAAAACTACAATTGCTCTTCATAGAATTGCATATCTTATTTATACCTTTGAAAAAAGCTTTGAGCCTGAAAATTTTATGATAATTGCTCCAAATAGACTTTTTTTAAACTATATCTCAGAGGTATTACCAGAACTTGGAGTAGAAAGAGTAAAGCAAACTACATTTGAAGATTTTTCAATGGAGTTGATTGGGAAAAAGTTTAAGCTCACAGATTCAAATAGTAAACTCAATATGTTTGTTAATTATAATACAACATCTGAACAGGTTTCGAAAAACAAATTAATAAGACAGGCTTCTATAATGAAAACTTCAATGTACTTTAAAGATATAATTGATGAATATATCAAAATTATTGAGCTTTCATTTATTCCAAAACAGGACATAATGTTAGGAACAAAGGTGATATTTACTTACGAAGAAATAAATAATTTGTTTATTACACAATATGCTATGTGGCCAATAGCGCAGAGAATGAATGAAATAAAAAAGAGTATTACTACAAGGCTTAAGACAAGCAAACAGGAATTTATTTCTCAGATAGAGTTAGAATGTGATAGGAAGATTGCAAAGATTAGAGGATCAATAATTGATGAACAAGAAAAGCAGCAACTGGTTATTAAAGCATTTGAAAAGAGAGACAGAGTAATTGGAAAAATTGAAAAAATCACTAAGACTTTAGTTAAAGAATATATAGATACTCTGCCCAAATTGAGTCCATACCAGTATTATAGAGATTTGATGAAGGATGCAGCTACATTTGATAGCATAGCAAGCAAATATATTAATAAAGAGGTATGTGAATTTAGCAGGAAATATACATTGGATATACTAAATAATAAAATGTTAGAGCTTGAGGACTTAGCACCAATAATATATTTAAAATATAAGATATATGGAATGGATGAAAAAATTTCGGTTAAACATATCGTAATTGATGAAGCACAAGATTTCAGCGCTTTTCAATTCTTCGTGCTTAAGAAGATAGTTAAAGACAGTTCATTTACTATATTAGGAGATTTATGCCAGGGTATACATTCATATAGAGGTGTTCGTAGTTGGGAAGAAATAGTGGATAATGTTTTTGAAGGGAAAAAGTGTGAATTTCTAACTCTTGAGCAAAGTTACAGAACCACAATTGAAATAATGGAAGCTGCAAATAACGTAATTGAGAAATTACAAAATAATGAACTGTTGAAAGGGAAACCTGTTATAAGGCATGGAGAACCTGTTGAAATAATATCTAAATCAGATATTGATGAAACTGCAAAGGATATATGTCAAAGGATTATAGATTCAAAAGCAAAGGGACATAAAACAATTGCAGTAATATGCAAAACAAGTGAGGAATGTGAACTATTTCTACCGCTTCTAAAAAAGGCTGACAAGGACATAACTGTTATTACTGGCAATGAAAAAGAATATAGAAGTGGAATTGTAATTGTACCATCCTACTTATCAAAGGGCTTGGAATTTGATGTTGTACTTATTTCAAATGCTAACAGACAGAATTATACTGAAAATGAATTAGATATCAAATTATTGTACGTGGCGATGACAAGGCCACTTCATAAGCTTTCAATTTACTATGTGGGAGAGAAATCCCTATTGTTAGAGTAATAATTAATTCAATTTTTCAAATCATATTTGTTGATGTTCAACCCTTACCAATGATAAGTAGGATTAGAAAAAATTCATGAATTAGTTAGGTTAATAAAGCTTGCTAAATGAATTATGGATTTAATGAAATTACAAAAGCAGTATTTATGAATGCTCAAAATAATCATTTAGGGAGCTGGATTATTATAAGAGAATTAATTAACTAAGTACCAAATAAAAACGAGGCGTTCACGATAGGTATGCGCCTCGTTCGATGAAACTAAGTTTCATCACTTTTACTGTTTTTAGCAGCTATTTTTGCAGCTCTAGCCTCTTTTTTTGACATTTTTGGTGCCTTTTTTGTAGTCCCCTTATCACCCATTTTTTAACTCCTTTCAGATTGATTTATTGTTAGTATTACCATACATTTCTTTTTAATACCAATTTATTGGGAAATAATTAATATATTGTATGAAGGTTTGATTGGGAATTTAATCTACCCTAACCAGCAAAGAAATTTAAGCAAGATGTTTGTATAGTATTCTAGATGACATGGTTCAGTATGTGGACTGAACCATAGATCAGGATTTTATAATTATTGACATAATAATTTAATTTATATATACTGCATTTAGATGATTAAACATAAATATAAAATATTATAAAGTTGTATGAATAGGTCTTATTCCTATCCTCTTAGACTTTATTGTTGCACTTTAAATTTTTGTAAATCTTAATAGCAACAGGCTTTCAATAACGGCTTTCTAGAAATCGAAAAGCAAAATGTCTAGTCAAAAAACAGGGATATAGTCTTGTTGTATGCAAAGGCAATAATTACTGTTTCTTAGCTTTTGTTAAGTAATATACTTTACACTAACACTAATGTATGGAGGTAAACATGATTAAGTATAGTAAAAGGTTTAGTGCAATAATAGCTGTTTTTTTAATAACATCATTGATGACTACGATGTTTTTAACCGGAACAACTGTAAGGGCTTCTGTTTTTGGTTCAAAGTATTTTTACATATATCTAGAAAAAGATAATTTAAAGGACCTGAAAAAAAAATATAGGGAGTATTATAAAGAAACATATTTAAACGAGAGTAGTTACGAGTGCAAGGCAAATGCAAAGCTAGATGGAGATTTAGTAAAATATGATGAAGAAATGAAAACCATTGAGGATTATCTATCTAGGTTTGAGCTTAATGTTAAATATAATTTAAATAATAAAGATTTAGATAATAGCTATTATTCATTATTCTTAGGTGCTAAATACGATAACAAAGATTTTGTTGATATGGACATAAAAGCAGATAATAAAAAGGCACTTATTTCGTTTCCTAGTTTGACTGAAAAGGTTCTCGGGATTGATAACACATCTACATATAAGTTGTCAAGCAATTATGTTAAAGCATTTCTAGAGGATGATAAGGCCTTTGAGGAGTTATTTGGAGTCAACCGTGATACCTATGATGATATGCTGCAAGGATACTTTAAAGATACGATATTTGATCAAATTCCGGACAGTAAGGTTGTATTTAGCAGTGATGATAAATTTGAGGATATAAAGTGTAATTCTATCACTTTTAATATTGATAAAGAGGTTATTGCAAATATATATAAAGCAATGGCGGCTAAGCTAGAAGATGATAAGAATGTCAGAATTATTTGCAATAGTTTTATTAATTCGTTTATAGATTTAGCTGATATAGAAGGACAGTATATCGATTTTGAAAGGCCAACACCTGAAGAAATAGATGAAGAAATAAAAAGCTTGTGTGAAAGCTTATATGATGAAGCAGAAAATTTAGATGACATTCAGATTGAATATACGGCATACTTTAAGGACAATGGAGATATTCTTTCTAGACAGTTTATTGAAAAGGAAAGTGATATAGGAATAACTCTTTCAACATTTAAAGATTCATTAGGAAATGACACGATTAGCTTTGATGTCAGAGAGAGCAAAGATAGTATTTTTGAAATAAGAAATAAAATGAAGTTACAAAATGGTTTATATAATGGAGAATGTAACTTAGATATATCTGGAAGAAATTTAATCAAGGCAGATTATACATATGAGAAAGATGCAAAAGTAGGTGGTTTAAGTGCTTTTGTGGGAACTATTAAAGGAAAAGTAAGCTTGGAACAATCTGAAGACGATTCAGAATATACAGACTTAAATAGTGATTTAAGTGATATCTACTTTAGCATTAATAATAAGAGGAAGGATAATAACACCCTTCAAGGCCAGTATGCATTTACTTCAAAAATTGATGGGAAGAGAACGGGTATTACCGTATTCACAGAAGTTAAGCAATGGAATGTGTCTAATATTGCTAAGCCTAATATTTCTCTTGATAATGCTATTTCAATGTATGATGAGGAGGGTATGGAAGAGTTTACTAATGATATAGGTGAAAGCATACAGGAAAAGATAATCGGAGTACTTTTATCTGGTAGCTCAGAAGAAGAGTATTTGGATTAAAATTGAAAGTTCTGTTAATTATAAACACCCTTTACTATAATAATTAGTAGAGGGTGTTTTAGCTTAAAGATCTAGTTTACTGTTTTGTTAATGAATATCCGAACAAAATCCTTTTCTTTATTCTAAGTAGAGGGTATTTGTGGATTCATCGTAAATACATTTTAGATTAAATATATTTTTAAAGTAACCAATATCTATATAATAAGTATTGTTTATTGTAACACTGTACATTTTCAGCTTGTATTGCTGTGTTTCAGTTATGTTATTAGAGGTAAGTATTTTAGCATCTCTGACTGAAATGTAATTTTTTTTGTCCTGTCTTAGTATATCTTTATTAAGGTGAACTAAAGAATTTTTGTAAATTAATGCAGTTCTCTTATCAGCACTAACCTGCGTTTGTCTTACTAGTTGTTTTGCAATTCTCACAGGGACAAGTTTGTTTTCCTGCCATATTGAACTATATAAAGGCCATTCTATAGGCTTAGATAATCCGCGTTTTCCACCAATCTCAATTGTAAAGGAGGGTATTTTTAGCGTTTGAACACACCAGTCCTTAAACCCTGATGTTGAGGATTTATAGTTACTTGGACTTACTAAGCTGTATCCAGTTGTTTCTTTTAATAAGTTAGCATATGCTAAATCTCTGGTTTTTGCAGTGCCTTGCTGTCCATAATACCAATAAATTATATCTCCGGCTGCATGATAAGCAATTGTTAAATCAAATTCAACTGATTCACATAAGTATTTAACAGCTTGAGTTTCTGGCTCTGAAAAAGGGGAGGTGCCAGTTGAATATGTGCTGGTAACTCTTTTAGTCCAGTCAGCTGCATAGTTGTGATTTAAGTCTACCTTATTAGCATTAAAATAATAAGCAGGTGAACCGTTGACACATATCTGTACACCATCGGGATTCACAAGGGGCATGAAATAAAAGGATACTTCATTATCGAGTAGCTGTTTAATATTGCAGCCATCTATGACTTGATTATTTGAATAGGCTTCTAGTATGTACTGGGCTTGGTTAAGTGTTAATATAGTTCCCATATATTCACGAGGATGATGGGAGGCATTTATAAATATTTTTTTGGAGCCGCTACCTACTTTCAAAACTGTCAAATCTCTTTCCTGTACTGATTTTCCAGCTGAGAACAAATATGTAACATTACTATAATTCTTATTTAATTCATTCAAGCGGGTTTGCGTATCGGTGAAGACATCTTTACTGTTGTATATTTGTTGTAAGGTTTTAGTGTATGTATTTCCTGATTCCATTGCAAATGAAGAAAAAGAGGATAGAACAAATAAAATTAAAAGGATAGAAATTTTTATTTTACACACCATGTTACCCCCTAATAAAATTTTATTTTAGTTCTTATAATACTACATTATTTTTATAATATCATCAAAACAGAAAAAGTAGAATATGGTGAAATATGTGTGGTATAAAGCAGATAAATATGAAAATCCATGCCAGCTTTATAATACCGACATGGAAATAAGTATTGCAATAATATTTATTTAGAAAGGGCTTGCAGATGGACAGTTAGTAAAAAGAGAATTTTATAGTAAATTCAACTTCTTTAGTATTTTAAGAAAATCAAGTAATTACAATTTCAGTAACACATATCCGCTCAACATCAACTGGAGTATGCAAACAAGTAGGAACTCAAAGGTTGCCAAATAATATTCCTTTATAATTATAACCTGTACAACAAGGCTTATTAACAGCATTCCTCCCATTATGGCTGAAACAAACCAGGAGCGGTTACCACTCTGAGTGAAGCTACATAATGAAGCTATGATATTTCCTGCACCAAATATTACTATAGTAATAATGCCTGGTAAGAGCCAACTCTTAAATGATAATATTGAAAGCCATTCAGATGGATAACTACTAAATACTCCATAATTTGAATTTAACATAAGTACCCCACACAAAATAGCAGCAAAGGCTAAACATAAATCATAAATTCCTAATACAATAAATCCATGTCGCTTCATTTTCGTTAACTCTCCAAAATAAATTTAGTATTTTTAGCGTTATTTAAATTAACTTTTGAATAAAGAAAGTCTATAAGTACTAAAAAGCTATTTAATTTATTGATGCAAAATAATTGCTCGAATGGGTAATGTTTAGTTGAGTTCTCTGTTCAAAATATGGGCAGCTTCTATTTTATCAATTGTAAATCCGTAAAGCTTATGTCGGTATTGTAACTTCGTATTATGATCCTCTAGTATGTTTTTTATATCAAAGTTTACATTGCTTCCTTCATCAAAACCTTTCAGACGGACTATTTCAGGTACAGCGCTGTACGATAATTGTCCCAGATAGTTTATGTCAATTGAGTTCTCTGCTGGGCTAGAAAAATAGCGATTAACATTATAGTTGGCAATAATACGATCTACATTTGTCAGGCTCAAAATACAAACACTTATTATTACTGTTGTGCCAATCCATTTCATTACATAGATTTTGTTTATAAAGGATTTTATTATTAACCATAACAAACATAAACCAATAATAATCATAAACCATAGCGTCAAGACACGTTTAACACTAAGACCATAAATATCTACATACAGCAGCATCCTTTTCATTGCAGATATTAGCAAAACACCATTACATAAGCACAGGCAAACGGTTGTTAACTGAATCCACAGAGGAAGCGTACCATTTTTTTTCTTAGTCATAATTAAAACAAAAAGTGCAATTGCAAATATTATACCTGAAGCAGTTGCAAGCTCAAAAAATCCTCGCCTAGCGTATTCTGCGTAAGTCATGTCTGAGGCAGTAATATTGACTGTACCACCGAATAAGTAAACAAATTGAAACACCACAAAGGTTATAATAAATACATTTATAATTGTTAGGAAAGTGCCAATTATTATACTTTCTATATTATCGCCAATTTTAGCAACTGGAGCTTGCTTTTTTTCATCATATTTCAAGCCTAAAAGCATTGCTCCAAGGAACAGACCAAATAAGCTTCCTATAACAATATCCCAGAAAGCAACTGCAAAATCCAGGCCTATAAAGTCTATAACCGTCTCCATGGATTCCGCAAATACTGCATCGGCGCTCATAAATAAACCCATTAGTATTGCCGCTATTGGTATCGATATTGCCAGCCCTATAAAAATATAGATAGAGTTAGCCAAAGTTTTTGACTTGTTGTTTTTGAGTATTTTAAAAGAATTTAAGGGCATTACATAGTTGGAAAAAGGTTTTCCAACAAGGTTAACTATGGATTTTGACAGCATATCGAAACTAAATAAACCATTTACCTCAATATCCGCAAGTAAGATAATTTGAATGCAAAGAAGACCCATTATTGTCAACCAGGTAATAAATTGTGTACTGGGATTATAATGAATAAAATAGCTCAACGCAAGCAGCACAATTGGGAAGGCTAAGTATATTGAGGCTTTATTTAAAGGTTTTTCTCGTTCTTTAAAGAAATAGAATAGCATACTTTCAAGAGCAATAGCTAAAATCGGCACAGAAATGCCAGCTGAACCAAGAAGAATAGTTTCTGTAAATAGAATGCAGAATAGAATACTTAAAACAGATATACACAAGCCCTTTGTAGAGGTTACTCTCTCTTTAAAAGCAATGTATTCGGGGGTTTTGTTTCTTGGAACATAGCGGGGATAGGAGTTATAATTTGGGGGCATATACATGTTATTTACATTGCTTTGAGGGGCTGCTTGCGAAGGTTGCCCTGCTTGCAGTACAGTTTTGTTTGCTTCTGAGTTTTGTGGCTCGGGTTGTTGTAGATTCTTGTTTTCCATATTAATTAATTCTTCCTTTCGTTGTGCTGAGCACAAAATTGATGAATTGTCAGGAGAGAAATACTGTCTTAGCTATTTTAAAAGAGTAGGTTAATCTGTAGCTGGTACGTACTCTAAGATATCTCCAGGCTGGCAGTCTAAAGCCTTACATATTTCTTCAAGTGTAGAGAATCTAATGGCTTTCGCTTTATTGGTTTTCAATATTGAAAGGTTGGCAGTTGTTATTCCTATTTTTTCAGCTAGCTCTGTTGAACTCATTTTTCTCTTTGCCAGCATTACATCTACATTTACTACTATAGGCATAGGTTTTCTCCTTTTCTATATGGTCAAGTCGTTTTCCTGCTTGTAGTTAACGGCCTGATAGAATAGTTTGGCAATGATGAAAATACATGCGGCAAGAAATAAAAATGTTAATCCTACAAGAAGAACAAAAGCCGACGGAATAAAAACTATTGCAAGCAGATAAATAAATGCAACGGGCAAACACCAGTAAGAGATATACTTAATTCTATTTGCGGTATCTAGCGTAAATGGATTTTTAACATTTATGTTATGGAGTACTTTTTTTGCATGATGTAATATAGAGAATCCACAAACACCTGATATAAATAGCAGTATTATCATTGAGTAGTAGATATTATCTTCAACTAAGCTTTGCTTGTAAAGTAAATAGTAATTCAGTGTCCAAGGTAAAGAAAGCACGAATATAGTACCTATTATTTGAAATATCGTACAAGATATTTCCATTACACGACTTAATCCTTTAAAACCTAAAATTTGAAAATTCATTAATTTGCACCTCATATGTTACTGGTCAAAGTATTATTATCTATATAAAATATACTGCTATAATTATCGTTTGTCAATAATAAATTATTAAAATATGATAATTTATATCTGAAATACAATATTCTATTGCTAGAGTTAATTACAGCTCAAACTATTGCGACGATATTTAGATTATTTTTTCAAGCGGATTTGCGGATATATTTAAATTATTTGAAATCTTGAAATATTCAATACACTTGGTTACTGTATAATAAAATCACTATATGTAGCAAGAGCATATGCTATTTCTGTGAATTTTTGAGTTGAGTTATATATTTTCTAACCAGATTACTTTTCTGTATAATAAGCTCTAATTATGAAATTTAACAAAAAAATAACGGTCGATTATTTAAAAACATAATCAGACCGTTACTTTTCTTTCAGGATGAAAGATGGATTGGTAGTGCTGCTTTTTAAATTTCTTTCTAAATTACATATGAAGGTACTTACGAAACTACTTACTGCAAAACTACTAATAATACTTCTTTCTAAATTACTTTTAAAACAACTTGCCAAACTTATTACCTCTTACTTTCCACTAACTTACACTTGTTCACCTTATTTGGTGGAGTCATCCCCTTTCGGTAAGTCTGTATTTAATCAACTTTTTAAGTTGTAATATATATATACCTCATATTTTTAAGTCTAAACAAGGTTTATAAAAAAATCTTATATATTTAGTACACAGTTTAAAAGGTAATTTAGGTTAATAGGGTTCATTTACCCAAGTGAACTATAGACAACTCAATATTTATTTTTAATAACAGCTTTAGCCATTGCTGCTATATTGTCGGCAGTAAAACCGAAGTGTTTAAATAACTGTTCCGCAGGAGCTGAGGCACCGAAACTATCGATGCATAAGACATCACCTTTTAAACCCACATATTTGTGCCAACCAAAGGAGGAGGCAGCCTCAACGGCAACTCTATTGGCAACAACTGATGGAAGTACACTTTCTTTATACTCTGCAGTCTGCTGCTCAAAAAGCTCCCACGAAGGCATGCTTACAACTCGAGCATCAATCCCTTCTTTTTGAAGTTGCTTGCCAGCCTCTAATGTCACATGAACCTCAGACCCACTGGACATTAGTATAACTTGTGGAATAGGGTCTTTTGAGTCTAATAAAGTATATGCACCCTTTAATGCTACTTTACCATCAATATTAAGCAAGGGGAGATTTTGTCTGGTTAATACTAGACAAGTGGGTGCTGATTTGCTTGTGACTGCTGTAAACCAGCCAGCAGCTGTTTCATTACTATCTGCAGGTCTAAATACTATAAAATTAGGGATGCTTCTAATTGCTGCCAATTGTTCGACTGGCTGATGAGTAGGACCGTCTTCTCCAACACCAATACTATCATGTGTCATTACATAAGTTACAGGTAATTTCATAAGGGCTGACAACCTCATAGCACCCTTCATATAATCAGTAAATACAAAGAAGGTTGCACAGAATACTTTTAAACCGCCATAGACAGCCATTGCATTTGCGATAGAAGCCATTGCGTGTTCTCTCACACCAAAGTGAATATTTCTTCCACTATAATCAGCAGCTGAGAAATCACCCAAGTCTTTCATATTAGTTTTGTTTGATGGGGCTAAATCAGCAGAACCACCAATAAGGTTTGGCAATCGCTGAGCCAAATAATTAATTAAATTACCTGAGACTGCTCTTGTTGCTATTGGTTTTGAATCAAAATTCCAAAAGCTTTCATCATTTAGTAATAATTCGTCATAGTTACTGTTTTGCCATAAGTCCCATTCTTTAGCCAAACCAGAATAATTTGCAGAATACTTTTTAAACATTTCATTCCAGCTTTCTTCAGCTCTTATCCCAGCTTGAACCAGTTCTTGCATATATGTTGCAACTTCATCTGGAACATTGAAACAATCATCCTTAGATATTCCTAAGAATTCCTTTGTTTTAGCTAAAGATTCTTCACCAAGTGGTTCTCCATGAACAGAAGAGTTACCAGCTTTAGGTGAACCGTAGCCAATCTGAGTATTTACTATAATAATTGAAGGCTTTGTAGAATTGCCTTTAGCACATTCAATTGCAGTACTTATTGAGTCAACATCATTTCCATCTTCAACATTAATAACCTGCCAGCCATATGAATCAAAACGCTTTGCCACATTTTCAGTAAATGAAATACTAGTATCTCCTTCAATAGTAATTTTGTTACTATCATAAAGTAATATCAGTTTTCCTAATTTTAATGTACCTGCAAGTGAAGCGGCTTCGCTTGCAACACCTTCCATTAAGCATCCATCCCCGCATAAAACATAAGTGTAATTGTCAACAACATTAAATCCATCTCTATTAAATTTGGCAGACATAAAAACTTCAGCCATTGCCATACCAACGCCATTTGCAATACCTTGGCCGAGAGGGCCTGTCGTTATCTCAACACCGGGTGTATGCATATATTCAGGGTGTCCTGGGGTTTTGCTGTTAAATTGCCTGAAGTTTTTAAGATCCTCAATTGAAATATCGTAACCAAAAAGATGTAACATTGAATATAGCATAGCTGAACCATGTCCGGCAGAAAGAATAAATCTGTCCCTATTTGACCAGTTTGGATTCAGGGGATTATGCTTTATATGCTTAGCCCAGACGCTATATGCAATTGGGGCTGCACCAAGTGGTAGACCAGGATGCCCGGAGTTTGCTTTTTGAACTGCCTCAGCTGACAAAATCCGTATTGTATTAATACTTAAAGTGTCTATTTTATTCATTGTTTTTGTCCATACCCATTTGGATGAAACAATATTAAAGAATTGGTATGGACTTAGCACCTCCTTTAGATGTTTTTAAATAAGCGTTTGCAATCTCAACTAATTGTGCGAATACAGGGTTTTTAATTGGACTGTATAATTTTATTTGTTATCTTTGAATATATTACCATAAAAATAAATACAAAATAATATGTTAGCTATAATATTTCCAAATTATAAAAATAAAAAACAAAAAATTTTAAGATTTATTATCTAGGAGGAGATTCTACTTATTACTGCATTTACGATTTTATATTATCTAAAATTTACCTTGATAATAAAAAATAATATATTAATGAGTGAATGTATAGTGATTTTTGGTATAATACATTAGTATAAAGGTTTGAGAGGAAATTCTAATGGAAGATAATATCAAAAGACATAATGAAAAATGCCAATTAAATATGAGCTGTAGTGGTTATTGCTGTACTAAAATTCAGGAGTTTTCAGTTAAAATAGGTAAAACAGAAATACTTCGAGATGTGAACCTGCATTTACATTGTGGTGAATTGACAGCAGTAATAGGTCCTAATGGTGCAGGAAAAAGCACACTGCTTAAAGCAATTTTGGGTGAGGTTAAGCATGAAGGGACAATAACCTTTAATGGCTCAAATGGGAATATTTCCAGTAGACCGATAGTAGGCTATGTACCTCAGCATTTAGAGTTTGATACTGCAGCACCTGTAAGTGTAAAGGATGTATTTATTTCTTGTATGAGTAAAAAACCCGCATGGTATAAGTCGTCAAGGCAGCTACATGGAGAAATTATTAATTGCCTTAACAGAGTACAGGCAGAAGGTCTAATTAATAAAAGATTGGGTTCATTGTCAGGTGGTGAGTTGCAGAGAGTTTTGCTTGCGCTTGCACTGGAGCCTATGCCACAGCTACTACTTTTGGATGAGCCTGTGTCAGGTGTTGATAAAAAGGGCTTGGATGTTTTTTATGAAATAGTATCAAGAATCAGAGAGCTATATGACCTTTCGATTATTCTTGTATCCCATGACTTAGATCTAGTTAAAAAGCATGCAGACAGGGTAGTACTAATTGATGGTACAGTTATTTTAAATGGTACAACTGAAGAGGTATTCAGTGATAAAAGGCTACATGAGACTTTTGGATTAACTAGTTTTTTTGATAATGTTAAAACTGAGGATAGGAGGGAAACTGATGAGCCAGATATATAGCATATTAAATACTATTCTCCCTTTTGACTGGTTAAATTATGACTTTATGAAGAATGCTTTTTTGGCAGTTTTATTAATTACGCCTATTTTTGCAATTCTAGGTACAATTATAGTTAACAACCGTATGGCGTTTTTCTCGGATGCATTGGGTCATGGCGCTTTTACTGGGATTGCAATAGGCACAGCAGTAGGTATAATTTCTCCAATGTGGTCAGCTATAGTCTTTTCAATAGCATTTTCCGTGCTAATAACCATTGCTAAGAATAAAACAAGGACATCAACTGATACTGTAATAGGAGTATTTTCTTCGGCGGCTATTGCCCTTGGTTTGGTAATAATAAATACTACAAAATACAGTTCCTTATTTATAGGAGACTTGCTTAGTATAAGCTCAGAAGAGGTAGGAATACTTTTTGTACTGGCAATTTTGGTTGTTGTACTTTGGATTTTGTTTTACAATAAGGTGCTCTTGGTTAGTCTAAATCAATCCTTGGCCAGAAGCCGTGGAATAAATACTCTTGCAGTTGAATTGATTCTGACATCACTAATTGCAGTGGTGGTAACTATCTGCATACAGTGGGTTGGACTTTTGATAATAAATTCTTTATTAGTACTGCCGGCTGCGGCTGCAAGAAATGTATCTACAAATGCCAAACAATATAATTTAGTTGCACTAATTGTATCTATAGTATCTGGAATTGTTGGATTAATATTATCATATTACTTTGATATGGCAACTGGAGCGACGATAGTTATTGTATCAGCTGTAATTTATTTTATTACATTGGGACTAAGGAAGAGATTTGCTTAGACAATTCCTTCGGGAGTAGAAAGTGAAAAGAAGCTGTTGAAAAACAAGAAATTATATAAATCAACAGTAATCTGCTTAAATAGTACTCCCGTGCAATATATCTCTATAGCTCGCTCACAAAATTGATGCTGAAATATTTACGGTGAAGAACAAGCGCCTCCGCCGAACGTATAACACTCGACATCCTGTCTCGAGTTAATACTCACAGCTACATCCTGTAGCTGTGTCGGCTGCAACACTTGTTCTTCACCTACTATTTCTAGCATCAATTTCTAACCTAGCTTCGCAATTAGATATATATTACACTCGCGTACTATTTTTTTAATAAGACACTGCATACAGAAAATCTAGCTTTACAATAGCCCCATTAAACTTCACAACTATTTAAGTTTTACTTTCCCATTACAACCAGCACATCATTAGTATCAGCTATATCATCACAGCCAATATAACAGCCATCAAGTTTCTTTCCATTAATAACGATATACTTAACTCCCTTTTCAACACCTTCATTATTTTCAACCTTAATATTAAGCATTTTACCTCTGAATATCTTATTCATTGTAAAGCCTTTCCATGTTGACGGAATACAAGGATCTAGTTTAATTCCATCATATTGAGGCTGTAAACCCAATATTCCGTTAACTAATGAAACCATAACTGTTGATGCTGTACCTGTGAGCCAATGTACATGAGAACGTCCATGATTCATAGTATCAATTCCCTCTGTTGCCTGACCGTGAACATACGGCTCCAGCTTTCTGATTTCAGCATGGTCATTCATTGCAGCAGGGTTTATTTCTGTAAAATATTCGTATGCTCTATTTCCGTTTCCTACTATAGTTTCTGCAAGAATAAGCCATCCTTGAGGCTGTGAGAAGATACCTGCATTTTCCTTTGTACCTTCATTGAAGAGTACCATTCTTGCTACAGGCATACCATATTTTTTGAATGGAGGATAGAATAATCTTGCTCCATATTTGGTGTTAAGCTTATTGTAAACACTGTTAAGAGCAGTTTTTGCCTTCTCATCTTTAGCAGCTCCACTAATAACTGACCAAGTCTGTGGATTCAGCCAGATATTTGCTTCTGCATTTTCTTTTGCTCCAATAGTATAGCCGTCTTCCGTAAAGCCGCGTACATATTGATCCTCCTGCCAAGCATATTGTTCAAATTGTGTACTAAGCCTGTCAATATGCTCGTCAGTCCAGTTAACGTCATCACTTAAACCCTTCTTTTGTGCAAACTCCTTGAAGATAGCCAACGCATAAAAGAGCTGGAAGGCTACAAACATAGATTCACCTTTGGCTCCAAGTCTCAAACAGTCATTCCAATCTGCAAATAATCCTGCAGGGAAACCATGACTTCCTTGTCTATCCAAATTAAATTGAATTGCTTGTCTTAAGTGATTATAAACTGTTGCCTCACCTTTGTCTGCATAAGGAATTACTTCATCAATGAAGCTCAATTCGCCGCTTTCTTTTATATAAGTAATAACTGTAGGGAAAAGCCAAAGCGCATCATCAGCGCGATAATAGGATTGACCTGTTGACTTAGCATACTCAGATTCATCAGGTGTTGTTACTTCTCCTGCCTTATGGTCAAACTTTACCAACGGAAGTCCACCACCGTTAGAAACCTGTGCACTAAGCATTAGCCAAAGTCTTTCTCTTGCCAGTTTGTCATCAAGATGAATTATGCCTTGTATATCTTGAACAGTGTCACGATAACCCAATCCATTTCTAAGACCGCAATATTGGAAGGAGGCAGCTCTTGACCATAGGAAGGTAATGAAGCACTGATAAGCATTCCAAACATTAACCATGTTATCAAAGTTTTCATCAGGTGTTTTTACCTGTAAATTGTTGAGACGAGCATGCCAGAATTTTTTCAGTTCTGCAAACTGATTGTTTGCAGTATCACTAACAGTATTGATAGCTTCGCCGCTATATTTTTTAATAACACTTTTAGCAATATCTTCATTTCCAGCTCCAAGGACAAATACCATTTCTTTTTCTTCGCCAGGTGCTAAAATAACATCTATTTGAAGTGCACCAAAGGAATTGCAGTTATAAGCAGCAGTATTTGAGCATTTGCCAGTTTCTACGGCTATAGGGTTACCATAATTTCTGTAGTTGCCAAGAAAAGCTTCTCTTTCTCCATCAAAGGCAGAGACAGTTTGGCCTGCAACGCCAAAAAATCTGCAGGAAGGGTCGCCCATTGTATCACAGTGTCCGTCTACATCGCTGGAGGCTTCACTGCCGTTTTCATTAATAACCTGAAGTATATAATCACCTTTAAAATATGTTTTGCTAATAAACTGTGAATACTGAAGATTTACAGTATCGTTCTCATAGTGATCATGGTTTGTAAACTCTACCATTCCATATATAGATAGGTTCTTTTGTTCGCTTCCGTTATTCCTAATCTTGAATTGCCAGACTTCATAGTTTTTATCAAGAGGGACAAAATAAAGTGTTGTTGTGTCAATAGACTTATAGGATGAAGATATTTGTGAATACGCTGTACCATGACGACACTCACTTTTGTATTTATCTAAAGGCTTACAAACAGGCTGCCATGAGCCAGACCAGAAGTCGCCGTCTGAATTATCACGAATATAAATAAATCTTCCAGGTTGATCGTTAGATGCAGAGTTAAATCTAAATCGTATAATTCTGCCAGAAGCACCTGATTTAACAAAGCTATACCCTGTAGCGTTATTGGAGATAATTGCACCATAATCAACTGAACCTAGGTAATTACACCACGGAGAGGGTGTGTCAGGACGATTAATAACATACTCTTTGGATAATTCATCAAAATAACCGTAATTCATATAAAAAGCACCTCCAAAAAATCTTAAAACTGATATTACATATATTGTTTTATATACTTAGCAATAATACCATATATATTTATTAAAAGTAACACTAAATTTTTAGATTAAAAAATACAAAAATAATGTGTTATTTTGTATTTTATTTGATAAAATGGGTTATAGTAATTGTATATTATTTAAAATGTGGTAATATATTCTTATATTAACTTTTTTATATATTAATTTTTTCAGAGGAGAAAAGTTATGATAGGAAATGATAATGAGCATTTGACTAACAGGGTAGTGCTTATAATAAACACTAATCTTAGCTTGTTTTTAGTTTTTGGCTATTTAGCTGAGTATTTTAAGGGGAATAGAAGTTTGCTGTATGTAATTATATTTGCAGCTTCGGTAATTATTCCGATATCCCTTGCATTTTTTAAGTACATAAAAAATGCAGCAAACAAAAATATTAAATACGTAACAATGATAGGATATTTAATTATTTACTCAATTGCACTTACTACAGCTAGTACAAGGCTTGCATTTGTTTATATATTTCCTATTGTAGTAATGTATTTGCTGTATTTCGACTTAAAGTTAACCGTATACAGCTACTCATATGTATTTATTCTTAATATGGCAGTAATAATACAAAACCTGTTTTTTAGAGAGGTAGATGCTAAAGCAATTACAGAAATAACAATTCAGTTTGCAGCAATTTTATTGTTTGGTATAGCTATTATACTTTCTACTAAGTTATCTAACAAACTGTGTTTTGATAAAATTGATAGTATAAGGATACAACAACAAAAGCAAGAAGAAATTCTTTCAAAAATATTATATGCTGCCAATCTTTTGGATTCAAATGCAAAAGAGGTACAAAACTTTATGGCTGAATTTAATATTTCGATAGGTCAGGTGAGCGGTGCAATTGATGAAATTTCAAAAGGCGCTCAAAACACTTCTGAAAATATGATGCAGCAGTCAGAAGCAACAGAAAGAATAAGAGAATTAATCCGTGTGACTTCAGAGCTATCGAGACAAATGGGAGAATTATCGAATAACTCTATAAATGATGTAAATGAGGGCTTACACGTTGTAAATCTGCTTAATGATAAGGCTGCAATAGTAAATGAAAGAAGTCTGAAAGTAGAAAAACAAATGGCAGAGTTGGAGAGTAAAACAACTGAAATATTAGGAATAACAACAATTATTTCGGATATTAGTGCACAAACTAATCTACTTTCACTAAATGCATCTATTGAGGCGGCAAGAGCGGGTGAGGCTGGAAAGGGATTTGCTGTAGTTGCAGATGAGATTCGACAGCTCGCAGACCAGAGCAAGCAATCTTCAACAAAGATTTATACAATTATTAATGAACTAAATGATACAGTAAAAAATTGTGTTGAGCAAATACATAGCATGAAAAATGCAAATCAGGAGCAAAATGAATTTATTGTTAATACAAAAAATATCTATAGTAATATAAGCGAAAATACAAGTAAATTTTCCGATAATGTTAAAGAGGTTAATTCACAAATTAAAACTATTGTAGAATCAAACGAGTCAATTATTGATAGCATTAATAAGATAGCTGCAGTTAGTGAGGAGACTGCTGCTAGTTCAGAAGAGGCTAATGCTATGGCAAATGCAAACTTACAAAATGTTGAGGAACTAATGATAAAAATAAATGAAATTATTAGTACTGCAGATGAAATGAAGAGATATGCTAAATAATTTTATAGATAATGAAAGGGTATCTAGCCAATACAAATTGACTGATACCCTTTGTTATATCTGATTGATTTTATTTAACTTTTCACAAAGCAATAATAATTTAAGAGTTAACTTCCTTCAAGCATATTTACTACTGTTCAGCATATCCTAACAATATTATTCTAGGGCTGCAGATACTTCATCAAGGTACTTAGCTTAGGAATAACAGTTGCTGGAATATATTCATGACCAAAGTATCGGTGAACTGAGATTTCCTTGGAGCAAACCATATGGTTATATGCAGCGAAAACTGTAGAAGGAGGTACAATATCATCTACTAATCCTGCACTTACCCAAGTATGACATTTAATTCTTGGAGCAAGGTTCATAATATCAAAATATGACAGTGTTTTTTTTGCTTGTATTTCAATTTCAGGGGCAGTATTACGCCTAAAATATTCGTTTATTTCATTAAATGGATTTTTTAGGGCTACATCTATGGCTCTTTCAAAATTACATAGGAATGGTTCATCTGCAACCGCAACTACAGGGATATCACTAAGTGCAGCTGAAGCTAAGGTTAAGGCTCCTCCCTGACTTCCGCCATGTACTCCAATTTTACTTGCATCCACATTATCAATTGACGCAAGAACTTCCAATGCTCTCACTGCGTCCAAATAAACTGCTCTATAATAATATTCATTTGGATCCAGAATTCCCTTAGTCATCCAGCCTGATGCAAATCCAGTTGAAGAAACTACATTATCGGAACTGTAGCCCTGCTGTCCGCGAACAAGAAGCTGAAAAGAAGCATAGCCATGCAATGCCCAATTAACAGTATCTCCAATATTTCCATCAAGGCACCAATTGTAACCATGAATTAGCAATAATCCTGGATGTGGTCCTGCTTTATCAGGAATGGCAAAATAACCTTGGATATTTGCATTATTAAACCCTGTAAAGTTAATAGTAAAAACCTTTACACCCTTAACAGGGAAATTAAATGGAGTTAAAGTATAATTAAGGGGTATTTTTGATAACTCCTTAAGTGAGTCACTCCAAAATTCGTTAAAGTCAGGCTGTCTTGTAAGGTCTGGCTTATAGTTTCTAAGCTGCTCAAGAGGTAAATCATAAGGTTGAAGCATTTAAAAATCCTCCTTTTGGTATAATAGCATTATTAATATTATGTGTTTAATAATTTTTTCAAAGCCAATGTGCGAATTGATATTTAATTTTAGCTAGTTAAGCATGACTTAATAATTATAACTCTTATTTATTATGATAAACAAGATATTAACTTTTATTGTTGTAATTTAGGTCAAAATTTAATAATATTATATTACGACAAAGAGGAGGCATCTAAATTGAAAAGAGGGTATATAACAAAAATTTCAGTAGTCTTATTGGCACTAGGATTGCTTTGTGGTTGCAATAATTCAAATGTTTCAACAGAAACACTTGATAAAAATAAATCGGCTATGAATACATCTGATTATCTTCAGCAGATACAAGATACAAATGTACTGTATGACAGTTCTAAATCAGTGGAGGAAAACATTAAGCTTTATTTGAATGTAATGACGCCTGAAGAAAAAGTTGGACAGATGCTGCAGGTTGAGAGAAGAGCAATATCAATTGAGGATATAAAAAAATACTATATAGGATCAATATTTGCGGCGGGTGGGTCTACACCAGATGAAAATACCATGGATGAATGGAGTAATATGACCAAAAAATATAAGGAGGCGGCTAGAGAAACCAAACTAGCCATTCCCCTTTTATTTGCTGTTGATGCTGTACATGGTAATAATAACATGAAGGACACAGTCATTTACCCTCATAATATTGGATTGGGAGCTAGCAGAGATGCTGAGCTAATAATGAAAATAGCTGAGGATAATGCGAAGGAGTTAACTGCAGCAGGTATTGATTGGTCTTTTTCACCTACAGTTGCTGTTAGTAATGATATCAGATGGGGAAGAACATATGAATGTTACAGTGAAAATTCTGATTTGGTTAGTATAATGGCACTACCATATATAACTACGCTACAGGCTAATGGCATCATTGCATGTGCAAAACACTATGTAGCAGATGGGGCTGTACAGTTTGGGACAGGAGATAGCGGTTATTTATTGGATCAGGGTGATGCTAAAATAAGCCAAAATGAATTAAAAGATTATTATATTTCAATTTATAATGAGGCTGTTAATGCAGGAGTTAAAAGTATTATGGTGTCATATAGCAGTGTCAATGGGGTAAAAAACCATGCAAACAAAAATCTTATACAAAGTGTATTAAAGAATGATATTGGGTTTAAAGGACTGGTTATAAGCGATTATAACGGTATTCACCAGCTATATGGAGATACTATGTACCAAAAGGTAGTTGATGCAGTTAATGCTGGTGTTGATGTTCTGATGGAAGACTCTTCATGGAAAGAATGTCAGGAAGCTTTAGTTAAAGCTATAGAAAATGGAGATATATCAGAAAATCGAATAAATGATGCTGTTTCACGAGTTCTCAGAGTTAAAATGGAAATGGGCAAATTTGAAAACAAAGAAGCTGCAGAAAAGGAGTTTATTCTTAGGAATTATAAAAGTAAGCAAATTGCTGAAGAAGCAGTTAGAAAGTCATTAGTGTTACTTAAGAATAAAAATAATGTTTTGCCTTTAGATAAGAATAAAAAAATAGCGGTGATAGGTCCAGCAGCAGATAATATTGGAGTACAGTGCGGAGGATGGACAAAAACATGGCAGGGTGGCCAGGATGACATAATTAAAGGTCGTTGGGTTAGTGGCACAACTATTTTAGATGGTTTTAAAGAAATTGCAAGTAAAAATGGAAGTACTATTATTTCGGAAACAGATAAACTAAAGGATGCAGATGTTATAGTGGCAGTATTAGGTGAATATCCGTATGCTGAAGGTAAAGGTGATGATGATAGTCTCAGCTTAATACGGGGAACTGTCCTGGAGGGGAATGAAATTACACTTAAAGCGGCATATGAGGCGAAGAAGCCACTTGTTGTTATTCTAGTATCAGGAAGACCAAGAATAGTAACGGATGAAATAAATAAGTGGGATGGTTTTGTTGAAGCATGGCTTCCTGGCACAGAGGGGGGAGAAATTGCCAAAGTTCTGTATGATGAGTATGAGTTTGAGGCAAGACTACCTGTAACATGGCCTAAAAATTCTCAACAACTTCCAATAACGATGAATAAGCAGTCAAATGAAGATGATGTATTGTTTCCTTATGGCTATGGACTTAACATAAAAAAATAAAAACATAGGTGAAGCAGTAAGTTTTTATAGCAGATTTTTATTAGTTATCCACAACAGTCTAAAGTGTGATTTCACTTTATTAACAGACTTATACACATTATGCACATGCCATCTTGCACAGGATACTAACATTGACATAATGCGTAAACGCTTGATTAGCAGCATGTTTGAAAATTTGTACACTACTTTTTTCACATATCCACATGTTTAGTTTAATCATAAATTTATAAGTTATCAACAGAAAGACGGCAAGGATAATATAATCCTTGCCGTCTATTGATAGATTTTTATACTTCTTCTTCGGTGTCATCGTCATCAAGCAATGCTGTGTCTGGAGAAAGCTTTTTCTCAGCATCTTCTATTTTTTCTAAATACTCATCAATAAGGTCTACAGCCTCTGACTTACTGAGGGTATCAAAATTAATTTCGCTAATATCATCAGCTAACTGATCTGCTAGTTCCTTGATATATTCAATCTGCTGAGGAGTAGCCAATTCAATCATTGTTTTAATGTGATGTTCACACTTCTTATTAGTACAACTTCCATTAATTTTTAAAGAACCACATTTACAAAATTCCATAAACAATATCACCCCGCAATTATCGCAATAGTTAAGTTATTATTTAATAGGCTTTAGAAATTTTGACACCTATTAAAAAATAATAATCAGATATTATATATAATAATACGTGCTATTGATTTCATTGTAAATATATAATTTCAATTTTTTATTTTTTACCCAATATACCAGATGGTTTTTTGGCTAACAACCGCTGTATATTAATATTTTAGAATATTAACTTTATAAACAATGGAACATTACAATATATTACCTAATGTATTTGCTTATTCTAATTATTTTAGTAGCAACAATTGATAAATATTAGCACTGATAGACATTCATATGAGAAAGCAGAGTTATTTATTAGTTATACGTTCTAAAAGTACTCCTATTGACTTATAAATTAAGAGCGTAATAATGGAATTTATACCTGCTTTCATGATGTTGAAGGGCAATATTGCAGGGATAATAAGCTGCTTTACAGCATCAACTGTCATGCCATAAAATAATGGATTTATAATTAAATTTAATATAATCATAATTCCTGTCATAGATAAGCTACCAAGAATTAAACCTATAATAGCCCATTTTAATGTCCTTTTTTTAGAGTATATACCAGCAGCTATACCAACTAGAGATGAAGTGGCAAAGATATGCATGATACAGCCTACCCAACCGCTAGCACTGCTAACTGTAAGAGCCTGTACTACGGAGGCAACTATAGTTAGCAATATGCCTGAGAGAGGTCCATAAATAAAACCACCTATCAGTATAGGAATATCTCCAGCATCATACTCCAAAAATGGTGCTGCAGGAAAAGGAAATCTTAATGGAGAAATGATAAGGATAATTGATATTGCAATTAAAATGCCCATTGTAGTTATTTTTTTAGTATTGTATTTATTCATAAAAACCTCCCTAGGGTGATGAAATTTATGCGTATGTGTGGATTGGTAAACTTCCATTTTTTGATGCTTTAAGACTCTAGCCTTAAACCATCAATAGGACCAATAGAAATTTGAATTCTATCCTATATCAAAATATAAAAGCCCTGTGGGAAATAATCCACAGGGCTTTCGAATAAGCTTCGCAAATGTCAATTCTTCTTTCATCCAGACTGTACTGTCGGCCATGGAATCTCACCATGTCGGCTTTCGCTCGCGGGCTAATGCTATATTTGCACATTACCGCCGGTAGGGAATTACGCCCTGCCCTGAAGATACGCAATATTAGTCTTTAATAGCGAGATAATATCATAAAATTATCAGAAAGTCAAAGGTAATACTTTAAAAATATTAATTTATGAGAGTGGGCGGAATAGGGAAGATGAATAGGAAATAATGCTATAATATATAATATGTATTGTTAGTGAAAAGAAATGTATGTTAAAATTGATATAAAATATAGTATTTTTGGAGGACTTTATGAAGGTAAGAAAGGCAATAATACCAGCTGCAGGGCTTGGAACTAGATTTTTGCCTGCTACAAAGGCGCAACCAAAAGAAATGATTCCTATTGTGGACAAGCCAACAATACAGTATATTGTTGAAGAGGCTGCTAATGCGGGCATTGAAGATATTCTTATAATTTCTGGTAGAAATAAAAGAGCAATTGAGGATCACTTTGATAAATCATATGAGCTTGAAGAGGAACTACATAGAAAAGGGAAACAAGAACTTCTAAGTGAGGTTCAAGGTATATCAAACATTGCAAACATACATTATATAAGGCAAAAGGAAGCAAAAGGTCTAGGGCATGCAATATACTGTGCAAAGTCCTTTATTGGAGATGAGCCATTTGCTGTAATGCTTGGTGACGATATAGTTCATTCAAAAACACCTTGTATTAAGCAACTTATGGATGTTTACAATGAATATAGAACAACTATTTTAGGAGTTCAAAAGGTACCACTTCAAGATGTTACAAAGTATGGTATTATAGCTGGAAACCAGATTGACGAGAGAGTATATAAGGTAAAAGGACTGGTAGAAAAACCAGAGGTTGAGCATGCTCCTTCTAATATAGCTATATTGGGAAGATACATAATTTCACCGAGAATATTTGAATTTTTAGAATCTGCTACACCAGGGAAAAATGGAGAGATATGGTTGACTGATGCACTTGAGAAATTAATGGAAAGGGAAGCTATGTATGCCTTTGATTTCGATGGTGACAGGTATGATGTAGGAGATAGAATAGGTTTTCTTAAAGCTACGGTGGAATTTTCACTGAAGAGGGATGACTTAAAGGATGAATTTGCTGCATTTCTTAAAAACAAAATAGATCAATTACTATAATAGTTTTGTTGTAACTCGTATACGCTGTTATTTAAATGTACTTTTATATATTATACAATTTAGTATAAAAAATGCGCTGGCAAGAGCCAGCGCATTTTCGTATCATATTTTTATTAATCAACTTTAGCAATTGAAATTATTTAACTTTTCATTAGTAAATTTTATATACCTAAAAACTTAACCAAAAAACTGAGTTAATTGGCTCTAATTAAAGGATTTAAACTGATATGTAATTGTGTTGCCCTTTGTTTTTACAGCAACAAATTTTGCAGCACTTTTATTTTTGTCGCTAAACCCTGAGCTATTAAAACCGGCAGTAGAAATGTACTTAACTCCGCGTTCCATATAACTAGAATTAGTTGGGCCATTGTAGAATACCCAAACATTCTTATTTGGATTTTGTTTTTTATAATCTATAAGAGTTTCCTTTAAAAGAGCACCTTCTTTAGCATCACTAAAGTCGTCAGGCTTTACTGCAAGGAATATAAACAGGTTATTTCCTTGAAAAGAGCTTAACTGTTTTTTAAACCAAGACCATTGATTTGAATCTGTAAGTCTCATACTATTATTGTTGAAGGTTTTAAGCTGTATAAGTCTGTTACCGTTATTATCAATAGCTTTGTAGCCAGAAGTTGTTGATAAAAATGGTACTTTTGCTTTTAGAGATAGGTTATCAACTTTTCCTACCACTACTGAAGCATTAAACTCTTTCTTTATTTTAGCTGCAAGTGAGTCTAACATGGATATCTGTGTCTTGTTTTTTTCGTCAGAGTAACCTTCAGACTGCCCGAATACTGTAAAAGTAAAGGAATCGGAACCTGATACAGTACGTTCCTTATAGTATTCGTCTTTTGGAACAGTATTTGTTGTTGCCTTTGAAGCGGGAACATCGGGATATCCGGAATAAAACATAGTCAGATTATCAAAATATAAAGTACCTGATGCTTTTGTCTTAGTAGCTTCAACCGCATAAACCTTTGTTATCTTGCTGGGAGCTTCCACATCTTCAAGAGAAACTTCGAGGAATTTCCATCCAGTCCATGTTATACCTTTTGTAAAATACTTATAATGGACATTCCCCTTGCTATCATATACCATAGAGCCTATCCATACGGGTTTTTTAGCTGAGCTATAAACCCATAAACCCAATTTTGAAGTGGTAGAATCTAAGGAGTAGCCTCCATTTGGAAGGTTTATATAAGCTGCTCTGCTGTTTTGAACATCCTTAGTGAAATCATATGTAAGCTTTGCTGAATAGGGTGCTGATTTATATACATTTGAAGCCTTCGCATATGATGCTTTTACAGAACTGGAGGATAGGTCTAGATTCATAGTATCTGATTTAAAATCCTCAATAATCTTTTTCTCGCCAGGCTGTGCTATTGATACCGGACAATAAACTGAAACTCCTGCGAAGGAAGCTGAAACATGCCCTGTTCCCTTTTCGCCAGCAGTAAAAATATTAGAATCAATAGTTCCTACATTACTTGTTACACCCCATTTTACATGGGAGGGGTGAATACTTGCACTATAACCATATTTATTGTAGCCCTTTACAGCAAAGGTAGTTGATTTTCCTGACTGTGTATTTAATTTTTCTACATTTAGGTCTAGTTTCACTGGACTGCTTAATACATTGATTTTACAGGTTCCAACTACGTTATCACCCAAAGTTGCTGTTACAACTGCTTCTCCAGCTGAAGTTGGGAAAAGGGTATTTCCTTTAAAGGTTCCTTCAACACCTGATACTGACCATTTTATTTCATCTTGGTTAATTTCAACAGGGTTTAGATATTTGTCAAGCCCTTTTGCGGTAAATGCACGAGATGTATTAACAAAAACATTTTCTTCATAAGAGGTCACAAGTAGAGAAGCTACAGGACTTTTTGGTCCAATAGAGAATATTCCAAGGGAAGCAGAAACACCTCTTTCAAAGCCTTCCGAAGGAGTATTTACAGTACTGAGGGAAGTTGTTCCAGCAGTTCTTGCAACCATAGTTGTGGAACCACCACCATCAAAGTTGATAGCGTTTGTACAACCAAGCTCTTTCATATAAGCTGCTAATTCAGACTGAGTCATACCTAGGCTGGACTTTGATCTGCCATCAACAGTGACAACTTTAAGAGTCTTACCATCTGCAGTAGTACCTACTGCTGTCCTAGGAGCTCTTGTATTTGCAGCAGTTGGAGAGTGTGTGAAATTTGAGAGCACATTCCCATCTTTAACAAGAAGCGTACCCCCTGTAAGCGCCATTTTTAAATTAGTTGAATCTATATTTAGAGTGATATCATAATCAACTGGATCACCGATTTTGAAATTATCTGTAAGCACCTTCTGGTGACCAAATGTAGCCATAACTACAAACCCATTTTTAGGAATATCAATTCCAGGCATATTTTCACGGAATTCTTTGACTATACCGTTTTCTACAACCATCTCCATCCAACTAGGGTATTTGTCTGTAACACCAGGTGTCTTGTGACCCCATTTTGAGTCCACGATGTACATATTATTATTATAGTAACCTGTGTATCTATTATATGCAGCAACAGGCTTTCGTTCTCCACTTGGTGTTATTAACTCAACTTTTGTATCTAAGTATGTAAATAGAGCATTGTTTAATTCATCTAATGAAAAAGTTGCTAAATCGGTGTTTTTCTTTGCAAGTGCAACATCAAATTTACCTGACGACATTATGGGACCAAATACATCGCCTGTTTTCATGTCAAAGAAGCTTCCATTTACTGCTGCAACTGCATCTTTGCTTTTGGCAAGATTTTTGACGGTGGAAATGCTAGTTACAGAATTGTTATTAATTAAGCTATCCACTTTAATATTTTCATTTAACAAGTCCACACTGAGAACTTGAGATTCTATCCAGCCACTTGTGGTAAATCGGTGGAATTTTTCCAAAACCAGTCCTGATGTTATATTTTGCTTTTCTACAGTTTGATTAATAACTTGAAGTGCTGCAATTGCGGTATTGCCTGAAGTTAACCAAAATGTTGCTAACACCAGTAGAAGTGCCAGACTTTTTCTTATGTATTTATTCATTTAATATTTTACCTCCCAACAACAATATGATTTTAGTAGATCATAAATAGCTGGTCTACAAATTAATTAGAACATTAAAGCAAACAGAGATTGAGCTGCTGAGTTTATTCATGCCAACCATCAACTTCTGCACGCTTAATTGCCCCGAAGAGATTACTTTTTATATCTCTTTTGTCTTTTTGAAGCTCATAGATTAAATCTTTAATGTACTGGCGTTTTGTATTCCCATCATATTTGCAGGGATTTTTTACAATAGGAAACTGCCCAGATTTTGCTAAACACTTTATTTGACTTTCCTCAGTATAAATTAGTGGTCTAATGAGGTATAAGTCTTTTTTAGAAAGATAGGTTACTGGAGAAAATGTATGTATTCTACCTTCGTAAAAGGTACTAAGCAATAAAGTTTCAATTGCATCGTCTTTATGGTGACCGAGAGCAACTTTATTGCAGCCTAACTTCTTGGCAACATTATGAAGAGCACCTCTCCTAAGATTTGCACACATTGAGCAGGGATTTTGCTCCTGCCGAATCTCGAAAACAATTTTACCAATTATGGTTTCCTCTACAGTATAATTCACACCTATCTGGCGACAGTAATCGACAACTGGAGTAAAATCCATATTTTCAATACCCATAGTAAGACTAATGGCTTCAATCTCAAATTTTTTTGGGAAAAATCTTTGCAGCTGTTTCAGAGCAGTAAGCAAGGTCATGCTATCTTTTCCGCCACTTACACCTACAGCAATTTTGTCACCATCTTCTATCATATTATAATCTTGGATAGCTCGTCTTATTTGACCTAAAATGCGTTGTATAATCATCACTCCTTTCAAAACTGGGCTATAGCTGTAACAGTGAAGAAAAACAAAGAACTTGATACTTCTAATAAGTTACAATGAAATAGCTTTATTAAAGTTAATTGCTATTCTATATAGTTCATTTGAGCAAATAGGTATTATCCTCAGAACAGATTATTGCCTATTCACTCCATAGAATCGAGTCGAAAATTAGATGAGTACCGACACTATAACAATATCAAGTATTTTGCTAAAAGTATCATTACTACAGCTAATAATGATTTACTTTATTATAGAAAAACTAAAATAATGTATCAAGTCATATAAGATTTCAATTATGTTACATCTGATCACTATAAGTGTAATATTTGCTTAAAGTATGGCAAGAAAATGTCCCCTATTTGAATAAGTAGCGGGTACCGTTTTGGTTTTCTGATGGTGAGATATGGCCTGTTCCGCTTACACGCTGATATATTGGAATTCTTCTACAATCAAAAAATTTCTTTTAAATCTAGTCATTAAATAAGGTTTGCAGAAGTGCTACAGGGAAGGAAAATATATAAATAATTATATTATTTATATATTGAGTATTAATGTGGCGTAAGATGGAGTATGATTAAGTAATGCAAAGATAAACACGGATTAAAATCCAAAATAAATGTTGCTAATATTTTAAGGCTATAGTACAATACATTTGCACTTGAGCTTATCAAGTTACAGTAATTAGTGTTTTAAACAAGTTAAATTTTTTATCGGGGTGTAGCGCAATTGGCAGCGCGCTTGGTTTGGGACCAAGATGCTGGAGGTTCAAGTCCTCTCACTCCGACCACCAAACCCTCGACAGATAATGTTGAGGTTTTTTTGTGTGCGAAAAAGTTAGGACTTGAACCTGGGAAGGCAAGAAGCGTGAAGAAAATGCGGAGCATTTTTTAAACTACCTGATATTTGGCAATACTATACTAGTAGCTCGGGCTATGCAGTTGAATATATACTAAAAGCCTAGTAATATTAAGTGTTGTAGCAACATTAAATTCAACAGATATCTTGGGAGCAGCCCATTTAGATAAGTTTGTATGGAAGTAACAGTAAGCCAGTACTATATTTTACCCTGCAATGTTCATAAAATATTTAACACAATGCGTTAATTTAAGAAGTTATTTCGGCAATAAAAGGTTGATAACTGATAGGCTTTATCTAGAAAGGCTGAGATAATAAGATTTACCACAAAAAAGTTTGATACATATTGCCTTATATTATATAATATTACAATAGTATAAACGCTTATTAATATGGAGTAAATGTAATGGGAAAAATTTTAAAGATTTTAGGACTTAGTGTACTAGAGGCTGCAATTATTATAATTATGTTAATATTCATTGTGAGATTAAAGCTTCCTATTACAGGAATGTATATTGTTTTTGGTATAACTGCTATTATATTTCCGCTAATGGTACTTTTAATTTACAATAGTTTTTGTGAACGGGAAACTCTAATCTTTGTTCCATTAAGCTTAGTCCTAGCGTCTTTGTATTCACTGGGCATTTCGATATATAGCTATTATGGAGATAGCAGTTTTTCAAACATGTTTAATGAGTTAATGTACTTTATATATTTTTTGCCCTCAATTATATATTGTGGTATGGGCTGGATATTTTTTTCAATAATATCGAGGGTATCAAGAGATTCACGTAGATAAAAGCAAGTTCTTTGTTAAGAAAAAAAAGGAGAAGTTCTATGAATACCAACAGTGACTGTATTGGTTTTTTGGATTCTGGTTTTGGTGGAATTACGGTTCTGTCTGAAGCATTAAAGCAGCTTCCTAATGAAAACTATATATATTATGCAGATATAGAACATGTGCCATATGGAACAAAGACAAAGGATCAGGTTCGTACTTATATATTTGAAGCAGTTGAATTTTTGGTTAGGCAAGGTATAAAAGCACTTGTCGTGGCCTGTAATACAGCTACCAGCATAGCCGTCAGGGATTTGCGCGGTATGTATAACTTTCCTATTGTAGGTATGGAGCCAGCAGTAAAGCCAGCGGTACAGAATGGCAATGGCAAGAGAGTGCTTGTTTTTGCAACGCCTTTGACACTTAGAGAGGAGAAGTTTCACAATTTGGTTCAAAGGGTAGATACAGAGCATATTGTTGACTACTTAGCATTTCCTGAATTAGTCGAACTGGCAGAGCATATGGTCTTTGATTATGAAAAAGTTATTCCTGTTATTAAAGAGAAGTTATCAACCTTCGATATTAGTAGCTATAAAACCTTTGTCCTAGGATGTACGCATTTCCCTATATATAGAAAAGTATTTAAAGAGATACTTCCCAAAAATATAGATGTCATTGATGGGAGTGTAGGGACCATTAGATATCTAAGTCATCTGCTTGAGGAAAGGGGTATTTTTAATACTCAGGAAACAGGTGGTGAAATAAAATATTTTGACTCAGGGAAGCCTGTTGAAAACCAGCAAAGATTAGATGTATTTAATAGAATAATAACAGAATTCTGAGAATATTTGACTTAGTATAGTACTCTTATTGATATATATTTTTTTATTTTGAACAAAATTCTTTGGAATTGTAGTAACATATAATAACCCGTTAACATAAAATATATTGAAGCAAAATATTATTTTTTGATTTGGAAGGAGCGGGGGATTATGGGAGAAGAACATTTTGGCCATAGTGATGGTCTCTTATTAAATGGTGATATAGTATGCTCAATGAAAAAATATATTGGCCAGACAGTTACAATATTTACAACAAGCGGTGGGATGTCTGGATGTGGATTTACAGGTGTCCTTCTGGGGGTAAATGAGTGCTTTGTTAAATTACTTACACAGATAGGTCCGGCACCAGGTTGTGCAGTAGGAAATTCATGTAGCGGAACGCCTTATGCAAATGGTATTGGTTGTTTGGGAGATAATATGAATATGCAAAATGGGAATCCTATAGGAACAGTAGGTTCTGTGGCGGATATACCTGTTTGCAGCATTGCTTGCTTTACTCATAATGCAATCTAATTAGTTAGTTTTTATAAAGTCATATAGATAAACAAAAAATATAAAACTAACCGAAATGTCGATTTTTGCCTAGGATATAGTTTAAATATTAAGTATTTAGGAAAGCTAAGATCTAAAATTTATTTAGATTTTAGCTTTTTTAATATAGTGGAATTAGCTTGTATTATTTGTTGCAAAAACTTTTATTAGTATTATTTCTTGATAAAAAAGGGAAAAGTATAATTTATGTAGAATTATTTGTATAATAATAAAATATGCTTAACTGTATTTTTTTACAAAATGACTATACCGGGAGTTGATGCAATGAATAAAAAAGAAATGATAGCATTATTGCTTGCTGGAGGACAGGGGAGCAGATTAGGTGTTCTCACAAAGAATGTTGCAAAGCCAGCTGTCCTTTACGGTGGTAAATATAGAATTATTGATTTTTCCTTAAGTAATTGTATAAATTCTGGGATTGATACTGTTGGTGTATTTACACAGTATCAGCCGCTTAAACTTAATTCACACATAGGGATAGGCAAACCATGGGACATGGACAGAATAGATGGTGGAGTAACAATATTGTCGCCGTATTTAAAAGCAGAGAGTGGAGAATGGTTCAAGGGAACGGCAAATGCTGTATATCAGAATATACACTATATTGATAGGTATTCACCAGAGTATGTTATTATATTATCTGGCGATCACATTTATAAGATGGACTATTCAAGAATGTTAGATTTTCATAAGGAAAACAACGCTGATGCTACTATATCAGTTATAAATGTTCCATTTGAAGAAGCTAGTAGGTATGGAATTATGAATTGCCACGATAATGGGAATATCTATGAGTTTGAGGAAAAGCCCAAAAATCCAAAGAGTACGCTTGCTTCCATGGGTGTATATATTTTTAATTGGTTAACGCTACGGGAGTATTTAATAAAGGATAACGAGTGCTTGGAATCAGATAATGATTTTGGTAAAAATATAATTCCTGCAATGCTTGAGGATGGAAAAAGTATGTGGGCTTATCAGTTTTCAGGTTACTGGAGAGATGTAGGAACTGTACAGGCGTTCTGGGAATCTAATATGGATTTGGTTGGCAGAATTCCACCCTTTAATTTATTTGATGCTGAATGGAAGATATATACACCAAATCCTGTAAAACCAGCACATTACATAGGTCCATCTGCCTGTGTCAAGAAATCTATGATAGCCGAAGGCTGTACAATATATGGTACAGTTATAAATTCCATATTATTTCCAGGCGTATTAGTTGAAGAGGGAGCTGTTATACAGGACTCAATTGTAATGTCAAACTCAAAAATCAGCAAAAATGTTGCAATAAATAAAAGCATCATTAGTGAGTTTGTTACTATTGGAGCAAATTCTAGACTTGGAGAGGGTGCTGATGTACAGAATGAGGACAAACCTAGCATATATAATTCTGGTATAACAGTAGTTGGTGAACAAGCAAATATACCTGAGAGTGCAATAATAGGCAAAAATGTTATGATAGATGTAGGGGTAAGTCCAGAAGACTTTGATTCTCTATTTATAGAGTCAGGAAAAAGCGTATTCAAAGGTGGTGTCATAGAATGAAAAATGTAATGGGAATAATACTGTCAGGTGGAAGAAGCACAAAGCTCAAAGAGCTTTCTACAATGAGGTCTAGCCCTGCAGTTCCGGTTGGAGGAAAATATAGAGCAGTAGATTTTGTACTTTCAAACATGGTAAATTCGGGGATAAGAAATGTGGGTGTAATAACACAATACAGCTTTAGATCTCTAATGGATCACTTAGGTTCAGGGAAAGAGTGGGATTTAGATAGAAAAACTGATGGGTTATTTATTTTTCCGCCATTTCTATCAGATGACAATTCTGGATGGTATAGAGGCACAGCCGATTCAATGTACAACAACCTCACTTTTTTAAAGAGGAGTAATGAGGAATATGTACTTATATCACAGGGTAACTGTGTATATACAACAACCTTTGATGATATGCTTAGACAACACAAGGAAACAGAGGCTGATATAACAATTGCGTATAGAGAGATGAACGATGTTCCAATAGAAGAATTGTCTAATATGGGTATTCTTCAGGTAGATGCAGACCAAAGGGTAATAGATTTTCAAGAAAAACCTATACATCCTAATTCACTTTATGGCTCACTTGGTACTTATGTAATAAAGAGAGAGTTACTGATGTCGTTATTAGAGGAATGTGTAGCACATGGTTATTATGATTTTGTTTTAGATATTATTGTAAAGATGCTGCATAAGCTGAAGGTATATGGCTATAAATTTAATGGGTATTGGAGAAGTGTATCTTCAGTACAAATGTATTACAAGTGTAATATGGAACTTTTGAAACCAGAAGTGAGCAACGATTTGTTTGGCTCAGCAAAGATATTTACAAAAGTAAAGGATGAGGCCCCTGCCAAATTCAATGAAGAGGCAGAAGTTAGAAATTCAATTGTAGCTGATGGGTGCATAATAGAAGGAACGGTAGAAAACAGCGTGCTCTTTAGAGGGGTTACAGTTAAGAAGGGCGCTGTCGTTAAGGATAGTATTGTTATGCAGGAAAGTGTTATAGAAGAGAATGCTACATTAAACTATGCAATACTAGACAAGAGTGTAATTCTATCAAAGGGTAGATGTTTGAAAGGCGAGGAGACCTGGCCTATTATAATAGGAAAAAATGTAATGGTATAGGCAAAGCTAACGATTCTTATAAGTAATAAATAGTTTACATGCAGACTCAGTTTAAATTAAATTAGCACGACCAGTTATATTAACGTTTGAACGCTAGATTTCAACTTAGAAAGTTGAATAAATATCGAAAGAACCACTCAGTGATACCTCTTAGGTAGACAAGGGAAATAACCAAAATCTACTTAGGAGGTATTTTAATGCCCAAATCGCCATATATTCAACTTTAGGGCAAAGCCCGTAATTGTAATGAAAGCGGTCATTTCAGATATGTCTTTCTAAATTTAATAATGCAAAATAGTAGTTTCAATGTATGTAACCCTTCAAAACCCTAGGTTTACCATAATGAACCTGTGTGTGAAGAGTTGCCCATTACACAAGGGTTACAACTAGTTTACAACTCTGGGATTATGTTGACTATGCAAAATGATGGGTGATATAATAACTCATGTAGTCGA
>JAEWZA010000217.1 GCA_023395575.1 Bacillota bacterium | reverse complement strand
TCGGAGATTGTGCTTATGGCTAATATTGCTGCAGCTATGAGTACTGAGAAAAAGGGTTCGATACCCTCTATACCTGATTTAAATAGAGTAACTAAAGCGTTTGAAAAAATTAAGTATGGCACTTAATAAAAAAACAAACTTAGTATATTGGTTGATAAATTGTCTTGATGAACTGATAAGGAATATAGAGATGATTAAAGTAAGGCTAAGCTCGTTTAGAAATAATTAACGAAATAAGGTGAAGCTTATGAATATATACCGAAAAAGCTACAAGAAGTAGCATTTTGTGAAAATCCGTGATAGAATATTGAATTTTTACGACGGTATACATTTATAAGCTAAACCTGATATTTCGAGCTTGTAGCATGCTAAGGCTTAAAACTGTAATTTTTTTGAGCCATTAATTTAAATCGTATATTTACTTTATCTGATGCAGAGATATTTAGTGTATATATTCAAAAGCCATACACGTGAGTCATTAATCAAAAGCAATAAGTATATGTAAGCTATGTTTACTATTGCTGGGTAAGCCCAATTAAAATGTATTACCAACTAGTAATGTGTAATACAATAATCTAGAATAAAAGTCTTTGGGTCATTTTAAGCCTTACAGCTTTCTTGACATTGGATAATATCTAGGAGTACTTTTTCTTTTCCCCAGAAGCTGAATCCAAATATCTAAATCGGCGTTTTCAAGATAATCATTTACGATGATACTATTGTTTTCTATATCTGATAACATAATAATAGTTTGCTTTATATCATTTAAGTATTCCTGATTTTTGAAGTCAATTACAATGCAATTAATTGATTCAGGTATTTTTTCTTCAACATACCAAAAGTTATTGGATATACTTTTAAAAAGTTCATATACCTTATCTTCAGTCAAATTAAAAACATTTGGGTGCTTTAATAAAAACAATCTAGTATTTTCAACTACACCTGCAATTTTACTTTCATCAACTATTTTTCCCTCTACCCAGTGGAATTGATGCAGAACTTCCAGTTTACTATTTAAAATAAACTTAAGACCCTTTTTCCAAAGTCTATAGCAAACCTCAATATCTTCTAGACCCCAAGCTTTAAGTTCCTCATCAAAGCCTTTTACCCTTTGAAGCCATATCTTAGGAGCAATTAGATTACAACTCTGACCATACATAAAGGGGTATTTTATTGCGGCTGCATTAAAAGATAATTCATTAAGTATATCGCATCTGAATTCATGAAGCTCTTTGTGCTCACGGCTAAAATAGAATTGTTTAAAAACGCTGCCATCTTGAATTATTTCAATTGGAATATCGTATGGCAGCATTAACCTTAGGCCTGCAATTACAAGGTTTTTATCCTTTGAATAGCATCGGTCCAATTCTTGAAGATAATCTTTTTTTATAATAATGTCAGCATCGATAAAAATAATAAATTCTCCTTCTGCAGCATTTGTACCAATGTTTCTTGCTCTTGAGCGACAGGAGTAATTATTTCTTCTTATGTAGATATATTTCAATTCATAGTTTTTATTTATGCCTTTTATATAATCTCCGGTATTGTCATTTGAGCCATCATCCACAACTATGACTTCAAAATCTTCTTTTTTATAACCTTCTAACAAGTTTATAGCAGCCAAAGAATTTCTAAGCTGAAATTTGTTGTTATATGTAGGAATTACAAAGCTATATTTTTTCGTTTAAAAAACCCCCTTAAGACATTATTACCTGGCTATTTTCAAAAATCAGCAAGTTGAAAATACATTAATTAATGTTGTTCTTCTGAAGGATAACAACTTCTAGACAGAACAAATGTTTAAGGCTGTTTGAGATATATAATTATTTATATTACCTACTATAATAAATAAGTCAGATATGAATAATAGTAAAAAGTATCACACAAAAAGTTGATTTTAGTAAGAATATGTAATATATTATATAGTATTTTTATAAACAAGTATATACTAGTTTGCAAAAATTTAGAAGGTAAAGTTAAATAAAATCAGCCTAATGTGTTATATTGTAGCAACAGATTGGGCTAACGGGAAAACCATACACTTTATGTAAAATATGATTTTAGCAGTTTGGGACATCTAAAGTAGCGTTTTTCTGTTTTTTTGCTCTCTTTCGACTAAAATTGCAGTTAGTATTTGCTCTGCTACAATATCTTTAGACATTAATTGTAGTGGGATTTCCTTATCTTCAGTTATAATAGTTACCACGTTTGTATCTGTGCTGAAGCCGGCACCTGGTTCTTTAAGGCTGTTTGCCACAATCATATCAATTTTCTTTTTATAAAGTTTAGCTTTAGAATTTTCAATTAAATTCTGAGTTTCCATGGAAAATCCGCAGATATACTGTCTAACTCCTCTGATTTCACCTATTTTTTTAAGGATATCGGGAGTTCTTTTTAATTTAATATTTGTATCAGAATCTGATTTTTTAATTTTTTCATCGCTTATAGTAACTGGACAATAGTCTGCAACTGCTGCAGCTTTTATAATGATATCCTGCTCTGCCAACCTTTCGATAACGGCATTATACATATCTTCTGCGCTAATAACATCTACAACCTTTACACGCGTTGGAGCTTGCAGGCAGGTTTTGCCGGAAACTAATGTAACATCTGCACCTCGTAGCATTGCTAGCTTTGCAAGTGCATATCCCATTTTCCCAGAAGAGTGATTTGTAATGTAGCGGACAGGATCTATTGCTTCTTGTGTGGGTCCAGCGGTTATTAGAACCTTTAGTCCCTGCATATCCTTTTCATATGCTATTTCTGATAAGGTATAATCTATAAGAACATCCTCACTTGGCATTTTTCCAGTACCAATATCACCACAAGCCAGCATGCCAGTAACTGGAGGAATAATGATAAAGCCATAATCTTGAAGCCTTTTAATATTATTTTGTACAATAATATTCTGATACATATTGGTATTCATTGCTGGTGCGATAATTTTTTTGCAAGTGCAGGCCAATGCAGTGGTAGTTAGCATATCATCAGCTAATCCATTTGCCAGCTTGGCTATTATGTTTGCAGAGGCCGGTGCAATAAGCATTAAATCAGCCTTTTTTGCAAGTGAGACATGTTCGACATTATATTGAAAGTTTCTATCAAAGGTATCTATAAGACATTTATTATTTGTTAGAGTTTCAAAGGTAATAGGATTAATAAAATTAGTTGCATTTTCAGTCATTATTACATGTACATCACAGTGTAGTTTTTTTAAAAGGCTAGCAACATTTGCCATCTTATATGCAGCTATACTTCCTGTAACACCCAAAATAACAGTTTTATCCTTTAACATTATCGATCATTCCTTTTTTATTATTTGTAAAAAATATGGAATCAGCTGAATTATAGCAGACTTTGTGCAAACAGTAAAGAATATTGACAAATTTTATCAAAATATCTATTGATTAGTGTCGTAGTTTTTAATAAACTAAAACTAATGATACTTTTTATATTATTTAGAATAAAAGTATATATTTAGATACTAAATTTTTATGTGATTGCCTATGCAGTATCATATGCTTATGACATAGAAGGCAGACATGGATTTATTTGCTCAAGCACGTGACAAAAAATAGTACAAGGAGTTGCAAATATGGATATAATTTTAGCTATTGATATAGGGAATACCACTGTAGTTATAGGTTGTGTTGTAAATGGTAAGGTGATTTTCTCAGGTAGAGTAGAAACAAATGGTCAATATTCTTGTGATGACTATGCTGCATACATTAAAAGTATTTTAGCTAAAGCTAATATTGACACTAATGAAATAAAAGGTAGTATTATTTCATCTGTTGTGCCTCAACTTACTAATGCATTGAAAAAGGCTGTTGCAATAGTTACTAATACCATTCCACTAATTGCTGGAACGGGGTTGAAACACAATTTAAATATTCTGGTACAGAATCCTGAACAGCTTGGAAGCGACCGTGTGGTGGATGCTATAGCAGCAATACATTATTATAGTAAACCAGTTATTATTTTTGATATGGGTACAGCAACAACAGTATCAGTAGTGGATGATAATTATAATTTTAGAGGTGGCTTAATTATGTTGGGAGTAAAAAGTGCATTAGATGCCCTATCCAGTAAAGCTGCGCAGCTTCCAGCCATAAACCTTGAGGAATGTGGAAACATAATAGGAAAAAATACTATCGAATGTATGCAAAGTGGAAGTATTTATGGGCATGCAGCAATGATTGATGGAATAATTCATAAGCTAAAAAAACATGTTGGTAAGCATCCAACTGTTATTGCCACAGGAGGCTTGGCACGACTGGTTATTCCTCATTGCGATGAAAAGATTATTTATGATGAGTACCTCTTATTAAAGGGGCTGTATTTACTATATACAAAGAATTGTGACTAGCTCAAAAAACAACTTAGTACAAGCGTGATGCTTTTTCGAGCGACACAGTTAAAAACCTACAAGCGGCTTTTTGACTGTGTTACAGGGAGTAGACTCCAAAACAAAACTATCGTCTAATATATTGGGATATTTATGCTGATAATAATTAGCAATTGACTTATGAATTGCTTAAAAAATGCTTTACATTAAATTACAGAGGTGTTATATTAACCTCTATGGATAGTATTTTTATGAAAACTATATCATGATTTATTTTATTTGGGTATGGCGGCTCGTATCCTATTAGGAATGAGACCTCAAGAGTTATCACTCCTCTGAAGTAAAGGCTAAAAGTTTAAAAGGCTGAAGCTATGAACCAGGGAGGTGGTAATATGAAAATTGGATTTATTGGCGCAGGAAAAGTAGGATTTTCTCTTGGTAAATATTTTTGTGAACATGGATTAGATGTCATTGGATATTTCAGCAGAAATCCGCAATCTGCATTACAGGCAGCAGAATTTACAGGCACCATGTGTTTTAATGACATTGAAGGCATTGTAGAGGCAAGTGATACTCTTTTTCTTACTGTTCCCGATGGGACAATTAAGGAACTATGGGATTACATTGATAAGTTGTCCATAAAAAATAAAATAATTTGCCACTGTAGTGGTTCGGTATCATCATCAGTTTTTTCTAATATTGATAACCATCATGCATATGGTTACTCTATCCATCCTCTTTTGGGTATCAGCGACAAGCTGAATTCATATGAGCAGCTTTCTCATGCTTTTTTTACAATTGAAGGCTCACAAGGTCGATTAAATGAAATGCAAACCCTGTTAATGAATTTAGGCAATCCTGTTGAAATTATATCACCAGAGAATAAGCCTGTATATCACAGTGCGGCGGTATTTGCAAGTAATTTGATGGTTGCTTTGGCGCAGGTAAGTATTGATTTACTAAAAAGCTGTGGGTTTAGTGAGAAAAATGCAAGCTTTGCACTAAATACCTTAATGCTTGAAAATATGAAAAATATAGTACGACAAGGTACTACAGAGGCGTTGACAGGACCTATTGAGCGATGTGATATAGAAACAGTTAAGCGTCATTTGTCTTGCCTAAATGGAGAGGATAGAAAAATATATATTTTGCTTTCAAATAAACTAATTGAAATTGCAAAAAGAAAAAAGCCAGATTGCAGTTATAGTGAATTGGAAAATATGATTGGAGATATGATAAAAAATGAGTAATACAGTGCTTACATTTAAAGAGTATAAGCTTAATAATAAAAAAATCTCTATGCTTACAGCATATGATTATTCAATAGCAAAGCTAATGGACGAAGCAGGAGTTAATGCCATATTAGTTGGCGACTCATTAGGTATGGTAGTTTTGGGATATGAGGATACACTGCAGGTTACGATGGAGGATATGATTCATCACACAAGGGCTGTAGCGAGAGGGGCAAAAAACACCTTGATAATAAGTGATATGCCGTTTTTGTCATATCAGACCTCAGTATATGATGCAGTATGCAATGCAGGTCGTCTTGTTAAGGAAGGGCATGCTAATGCAGTCAAGCTAGAAGGTGGAAGTGTTGTTTGCCCTCAGATTAAGGCAATTGTTGATGCGTCAATACCTGTTATGGGACATATTGGTTTAACGCCCCAATCTGTCAATGCCTTTGGGGGCTTTAGGGTACAGGGCAAATCCGAACAGGCAGCACGTCAGCTAATACATGCTGCAAAGGAAATTGAGCAAGCGGGAGCATTTGCAATAACCCTTGAATGTATTCCAGCCAAGCTTGCAGAGCTTATATCAAAAAGTATTTCAATTCCTACTATCGGAATAGGTGCAGGAAGTGGCTGTGATGGACAGGTATTGGTTTATCAGGATATGCTGAGTATGTTTTCAGAGTTGACACCAAAATTCGCAAAAAGCTATGCCGATATAGGCTCAGAGATGAGAAAAGCTTTCATTAAATACATTGAAGAAGTTCAGACTGGAGTATTTCCAGCAGCTGAGCATTGTTTTAATATAGAGGATACTATTATTAATAAACTGTATGGGGGTGAGATTTGATGAATATTGTTCATACAGTGAAGGAAGTACGACATATAGTAAGGTCATGGAGGAAAGAAGGCTTAAGCATTGGATTTGTGCCTACGATGGGATATCTACATGAGGGGCATAGTAGTTTAATTCGGCGTGCGGCCTCAGAAAATGACCGTGTTGTTGTTAGTATATTTGTAAATCCTATGCAATTTGGGCCTCAAGAGGATTTAGATAGTTATCCTCGAGATTTGGAGCATGATGCAGATCAATGTGAAAAAGCAGGTGCTCATTTAATTTTTCACCCGGAGGCTCAAGAGATGTACATGCCTGATTTTTGCAGCTTTGTTGATATGAATGGCCTCACTAAGGGGTTATGTGGTAAGAGCCGCCCAGTTCATTTCCGTGGAGTTTGTACAGTAGTAAATAAATTATTCAACATTGTTGGTGCTGACCGAGCATACTTCGGTGAAAAGGATGCACAACAGCTTGCTGTAATAAAGCGTATGGTACGTGACTTGAATATGGACATTGAAATTGTGGGCTGCCCAATAATTAGAGAAGAAGATGGCTTAGCAAAAAGCTCCCGTAACACTTATTTAAGTGATGAAGAACGTAAGGCAGCACTAATTTTAAATAAATCTCTTGCAATAGGAAGGAAATTGCTTGAAAGTGGAGAAAGAGATACAAGGTTTATCATCAGCAGCATAACTGAAAATATAAATACTGAGCCACTTGCAAAAATAGATTATATGGATGTTGTTGATGCCCTATCCTTAGAAAAGGTTGATAAAATTGAGCGCCCAGTGTTGGTAGCGATTGCTGTATATATTGGTAAAACGAGACTAATTGATAATTTTAGTTTTGAAGTATAAGGAGAATTTTTATGTTTATTAATATGCTTAAAGGAAAAATTCACCGTGCTACAGTTGTTCAAGCTGAACTTTCTTACGTTGGAAGTATTACGGTTGATGAAGATTTATTAGATGCTGCAGGCATTTGTGAATATGAGAAAGTACATGTTGTAGATATAGATAATGGGAACCGTCTAGAAACTTATACTATAGCAGGAGAACGAGGCTCAGGAATGATATGTCTTAATGGCGCTGCAGCCCGATGTGTACATGTAGGGGATAAAGTTATTATCATGGCATATTGCATGTTAGATGCCCAAGAAGCAAAAATCCACAAGCCTTCTGTGGTATTTGTGGATGAGAAGAATAAAATTAGTAAGGTTACGCAGTATGAGAAGCATGGGGAGTTGGGGGAGTAAAAGATGAACAAAGACAAAACTTTTAAAGCTACGATTGATGTGGTGGTTCAGATATAGCTGTTACTTCAGATGAAAGGAAATAACGATGATTATATTTCTTTTACAGATGTGACAAAAAGCTTTGATGGAGTCACAGCATTAATAGAGCAGTGGCTAAGAAATAAAGATACTATGCTGTTTCTAGGAATAAGGTTTGCCCACATAGGTATTGCTATTGAGTTTGGTTCATGGATGAGCCAGAATTCAAACTGTATTTAAAAAAGGAAACTATTTAAGGGGGATTTTCTAGTGAGTGAACGCAATGCACTAATTAAACTTGGAATAGTCGGCTGTGGGGAGCATAGTCATGAGCATTTCAAAGCAGCTATAGAAGTCCAAGGCATTAAGATTACGACGTGTTGTGACATTCAGGATGTACGAGCACGGGCTTGTGCAGAGCGATATGGTTGTGATAAATATTACACTTCTCTTGAAAAAATGCTTGAGGAAGAAAAACTAGATGGAATAATTTTATGTACATGGCCTATACAGCATTTAGAAC
>JAEWZA010000212.1 GCA_023395575.1 Bacillota bacterium | reverse complement strand
CAATATTCCATCCCCAAAAATCAAAGCCATATTCTATAATATCATGTATTGCGGAACAATTTGAATTGAATCCTCTTTTAAAAAGAAATACGATATCCAAATCACTATTTTTTCTATAAATCCCCCTGTCCCTTGGAAACCATGCCAGCACTTTTATATTATAAAACTGCTCACATTTTTGTAAGCGATTATTAATAAAAGTAATTATTTCTTTATTCATTCCAGACTCCTTAATTCTGTCAACAATCTATTCTCATCTAACACAGTTGATGTCTTCTTAAGAATTAGATTTTGTTCTTCTATATTTTCTGTGATTAAATCGCCATTTAAATATATATCTATGGGATAAATAATATTAGAATAGTATTGGTTTCCATAATGCCTGGCTAGAGAATTAATGTCAGATAGCATTTTTTTATACTCTTCTCTAAATTCGGATATTCTTTCCTTTGCTATTTTACACTTATCAAAAATAACTTTTAACGGTACTAATTTTTCTAAACTTTTTCTTCCGTAAATATATTCTTCATACCATTCTGTAATAAAGTAAATATCTTTGAACTTTTTGATTTTATTATTCGCCTCTTTGCAGCCTGGATATAAATAGAATTCTTCATTATCCACGTAAATATCCCGTATTGAATAGATAAAATCATCTTTGCTTCTTATTAATATAACGCATTTTTTAAAAAAATTATATATCTTTTCAATCTCTGGTCTTTTTTCCTTAACCATGCCATTATCAACACGATCAATAATATCCATCAGATACATATCACTACGTATCCCATTTCTACCACCATATATTACTTGATGCATCCTTTTTTCGAAGTTGGGATTTAAATAATAGTAGTTCATCTCATCAACATTTCCCTGTTCCCCGCACAGTTCTATTATAAAAGCATTTGCAAATTTTGTAACAATTCCTTCCCTTTGAAATGACCTAAGCAGGCGTTGTTCATCAAAAAATTTAAATCTCGCTATGCCTACCTGCGCACATATGCCACCATAATACATTTGTCTTAACGATTCATCGGTATATATTTGCGTAGGAAAGATACAATCCGGATACGGATAATAAAATTTATGTCTGGTAAAGCCCGCTGCATTTCCTATATTCACCAGTTCATTCTGAGTAAATGTTTTTATATAATCATACCCGTCAAAGCTATTTAATCCAGTAAAAAATTTACCTGAATATTCTTCATAGGCACCCGAAAAATATTTTATTCCCAACCTGTTTTCTGCGAATATGATTAATTTTCCCTCCGCCTTAAGCATTGTTTTTAATCTTTTCAGGACTTCAATGTAAGCACAATCTTTCTTATAATACTTCTTAACGTACCCCCAAATATCGTGTAAAACTATAATGTCAAACTTTTCCTGTGTTTCATATTCGGCAAAATTCATATTGACAACCTGTAAATTATTACATTTTTCAAATCTGTCTTTTATGATTTCACATCGATATTTCTTTATCTCTATACAAACTACACTTTTCGCTTTTTCTATCAATAAACCAGTCAATGCCCCCATTCCTGCACCTATTTCAAGTATTACAGCATCTTCTGGAAAAGAATACCATTCCAGTGACGCATGCCGCCATTCAGAAAGCTGTTCAAATGCTTCATTATTCAACATTCTCTCATCAATACTCTGCCTTTTTTTTATAATACTATGTATTTCATATTCCAGAGTGTCTTCTGCTTTAGATCTAAAGCCGCTTTCCTCATCCATAAACTCTACATTCAATTTAGACATTTTACTCTCCGAATTTCCTTATATATATTTTAATTTGCTTTCATACAAATTAACTTTTTAGCAATACCATTTAAAATCCCTTCAAAAATTACATCATTACCGCCCAATATCGTTTCTAACTGTTCCTCTGTTCCCAGCACAAAAATACCTTTCGTAACTTTGCTACACATATTTTCTGCATTGATATCATACTTTTTTTCAAAACACATATCTAGAAAAACAAAGTCATATTCTTCTTTTGAAATTTCCGAAACATCACTTATTGTCTTTATGCTACTGCCTGCACATAATAAATCATCAAGTTCCAATACCACTTGAGGATTTGCTTTTATGAAACGCGTTACAATTCCGCCCATTCTTGAAAAATGTCTAGATACAGTTCCAACATCATCAAGAGCAATTAGTAGTCTTTCGTTTTCCCATTGAAGGGTATCTGTTGGAAACAAAAAGAACTTTGAAATGTAAAAAGTTAATGTTTTTTCTAAATTATCATAAAAATCCCAATTTAAAAAAGGAATTTTTAAAAATAACGGATTCAGAATCCTATGCTCTTCATATCTGATTTCTTTACCGAATAAATCCTCAGCAGCTTCTTTTCTCACATATAGATTATATTCTGATTTTTTTATTCTCAAAGGTATAAATTTATTTCCTTTGGCTAATAAAAATGCTACTCTATGCTTACCACTCAATAAATTAAAACAACATTTTCTATCATTCCACTCTGCCAAAGGCGCACTTCTGACAAAAAAATCTTTGTCTATTTCATACGATATATTCATCTGTTGGAATACATCTGTGCGATTCTTGACCACATTAGCTTTCCAGCTCTCTGTGATTTGAATTCCGCTTTGTAATGCCGCTTTTATACAAAAATCCAAATAATCATTTATATTTCCCTTTGAATTACCTAATAAAAATGAAAAAAAAGCAATATGTGGAAACATTTGCATTGCATTTATATCTTCCCAAATACTACCCTTTTTTCTTTTATAATTGGTATAAACATATTGCCATGGAATATTTGCCACACACTCATTTTCACCCTCTTCTATCATAGATGCATCTGCGAAATCACTAATTTTTTCTTCCTCACTGCTCGGAATGACAGAAATATTTTCAAACTTATTTTCATCTATAAGATTATATATGTAATTGAGCATTTTTTGTTTTTCATTTCCACCACCCATCAAAACAGTATAGGGGCGAAAAATTATTTTATGGAAACCCTTTTCAATCAATTGGCTTGCAATATTACTATGTTCAAAGACATTTTTTACAGAAATAAACACGGTATCATTTTTATTGATAATTTTATTTATTTCTTCTTTCTCCATGTTTACAACCGGGATCCCCATAAATTCTTTCACTTCTTCTGCACGCTTATCTATAAATGCAACCACCGTACAATTATTTTCACTAAAACGTTGAAACATTCGCTTACCATAAGATCCAGCACCATATAATACTACCTTATTAAGTTCTACATTATTTTTCATAACTTTACCTCTGATTAATGTTTACCTACTTATGCTATCAATATCAATACTATTTAGCAAGATTTTTAAGAAATACCCCAACCTCTTTGAAAATCTCGCCATCAAAATATTGATGTATTTTATGATACTTTGCAAACTGACTATGTTGCATTATGATTTCAATTTCTGCTGCAATGTCTTCTGTTGTAGATTCCCAAAATAACATTTCAGTTGTAAATGCACTTAAATTTTCTATCAATTCAACTGCATATTCATACTTCTTCCCTTTTCCCATATAAAATACAATATCAAACTGCCGGTTAAGTCTGAAAAATGGCTTATGACAAATTTGTACATTGCTAATGTTTAAAATATCATTAAACATTTGAGCTAACTTAAAAAATATATCATCTGTTTCCCACGACTCAATATGAACGGTTTCTCCTTTTCGAAGCATCCTGCTTATGTTCCGGGCAAAATATGAATTATAATCGCTTACATCCAGAATTCTTTTTTTATCTAAAAATGATATTCCCAAAAATTCTTTTATCGCAGTCAAAACTGACTTTTCAGTAGTTTCTTTTTCTGCAGGAAAATTGTAAAATGCTGGATGAGAAATAGGGGTGATTGTCTTTACAATATGAT
>JAEWZA010000169.1 GCA_023395575.1 Bacillota bacterium | reverse complement strand
GGATTAGCAGCAGATATACTTAATATTAAAGCACCAAATTACGAGGCTATTGACAAATTTAACGATATTTTGTTTAACTCATTTGGAATTGACAGATATAATCCAATAACAATTCTAACAGCTAATTATCCTTATTTCAAAATGTATTATAATAACGAATACCAAGACTATCTTGTCCAAAGACAAATTGAATTAGAGAAAAAGGCATTAGAAGAGAAAAAAATTCAAGAGGCTAAAGCCAAAGCTTTAGAGGTAAATGCTCAAATTCAAAAAAATGTTGAAAATACCAACTCAGATTCCAGTACTGGCACATTTAAGGAAGTTTCAAGCTGTATAACTTATGAAGGTGATGAGGAAGATGAAGAAAAGGTTACCGATGCTGTTGTTACAAGCGGTAAAATTAAAATAATAAATCAAACAAAATATACAGTAGATATTAATAAGCTATTGGCTGAACCCCTGAAGCTACCAAATAAAAAAGGTCCTCAGGTATTGGTTTATCATACGCATACAACGGAAAGCTATTTAAAAAATCTAGAACAATTGACAATGAAGAATGTTGCATCAAGAACAACAGATTCTAAATATAACGTAAGTAGAGTAGGGGAAGCGCTTATTAGCAATTTAAAAAAACATGATATTGATGTACTACATGATACAACCATCCACGATAAAGATTATAACAGCTCCTACGCAAGCTCCCTTAAGACTCTTACAAAATATGTGGATAAATATTCTTCGTTAAAGATGACAATAGACTTGCACAGAGATGCCATAAGCGGACAAAAGCTTAGAGTAGTTAAACAAATTAATGGAAAAAATGCAGCACAAATAATGTTTGTTATCGGTACTGATTCAAAGCTTTCTAATCCAAAATGGAGAGAAAACCTAAAGCTTGCATTAAAAATTCAGGCTAGATTAAATGAATTATATCCTGGAATAGCAAAGCCTATATACATAAGCAAAAACAGATATAATCAGCATTTGACAAATGGCTCAGTCATAATTGAAATAGGCGGGGATGGGAATACTATAGATGAATGTGTTAGAAGTACTGACTATTTGGCTAGAGCAATAAATGATGTTTTATATAAAAGTAAATAAATTCACAGGTATTTATTGACTAAAAACACTCTGCTTTGTCAAACATATAATTAACTGCGAACGAAAAATAATTCTGTGTTGCGGCTTTTGGAGGTTGTTTTGGCTAGAAAAATCAGATTGAGACAGCAGAGAATTTATAAATTGAAGATAATATTTGTATTTGTTTTATTTTTTACCATGCTATTTGTAGGCTTGCTGGTGGTGGATTTAAATAAGAACTATATTATGTATGGGACTCCTGATATTGAGATATTTCAAATAGAAATGCTTGAGAATGATATTTGTCAAGTTAATTTGCTAAATAGCGAATTCAAATTAAATTTAAAATATCTTAAAAGGGATATAAATAACGTTAAGTCTTATTTTAATATAAATTAGCATTAAAAGGCTTACTTATACTCCCGTACAAACTTATCTAAACGGGTTACTTACAAGATATTTGTTTAAGTTGTATAGGTTCATAATAGTTAATTTTACCGTCGCTCACATTCAGCATCCTTGCTTCATTGTTTCGCGGGGTTGTTGCAAATCACATTCATCTGTATAGATGTCTTATTGCAATAAATAGTACATGAGTGTAATATATATCTAATTGCGAAGCTCGGTTAGAAATTGATGGTAGAAATAATAGGTGAAGAATAAGTAGTGCAGCCGACACTGCTACAGGATGTAGCAGTGAGTATTGACCCGAGACAAGGAGGCCTTGGTAATACGGTCGGCGGAAGTGCTTGTTCTTCACCGCAATTATTTCAGCCTCAATTTCGGGAGAAGCTATAGATATATATTGCACGGGAGTGCTATTTAAGTAGTTTACTTTTGATTATATTATTTCTTGTTTTGCAACAGCCCAAGGCATATTTCTTGGAATATCTATATTGCACCTTTACAATGGTATGGTATAATTAATTGCGCAGTAAAAAGCTATTTAATGATTTTAATTGAGCGTGTGGAGGTTAACGGATGCCAAGTGAAAGACAAAAATATATAAGAAATTTTTGCATAGTTGCTCATATTGACCATGGAAAATCTACTCTTGCAGATAGACTAATTGAAAAAACAGGTGTTCTCACTTCTAGGGAAATGCAAGAACAGGTATTGGACAACATGGATCTTGAGAGAGAAAGAGGAATAACTATAAAAGCACAAGCTGTCAGAATGGTATACAAAGCCCCTGATGGACATGAATATATATATAACTTGATTGATACACCGGGTCATGTTGATTTTAATTATGAGGTGTCCAGAAGCTTGGCTGCCTGTGAGGGAGCAATTCTTGTTGTAGATGCTGCTCAAGGCATTGAGGCTCAGACTTTAGCAAATGTATATTTAGCAATTGATCACAACCTTGAAGTAATGCCTGTTATAAACAAGATTGACTTGCCTAGCGCGCAGCCTGATGAAGTGAAAAAAGAGATTGAGGATGTTATTGGTTTAGATGCATCTGAAGCTCCGCTTGTTTCAGCTAAGAATGGTATTAATATAGATGAGGTTCTAGAAAAAATAGTGAATATGATTCCATGTCCTGAAGGAGATGAGGAGGCACCATTACGGGCACTTATTTTTGATTCCTTCTATGATAGCTATAAGGGTGTTATTGTATATATGCGAGTTAAGGAAGGTACTGTAAAATCAGGAGATACTATCCTGATGATGAATACCAAGAAGGAATTCCTTATAACTGAGATGGGATATATGAAACCGGGAGGATTGACGCCTGCTAATGAGCTTAGGGCGGGTGATGTAGGTTATATAGCAGCTAGTATAAAAAATGTTAGGGACACTCAGGTTGGAGATACTATTACATTGGTAGACAATCCTGCAAAAGAACCGCTAGAGGGTTATAAAAAGGTAAATTCTATGGTTTTCTGCGGAATTTATCCGGCAGATGGCTCAAGATATGGAGACTTAAGAGATGCTCTTGAAAAGCTCCAATTAAATGATGCTGCACTGACTTTTGAGCCTGAGACCTCTGTTGCATTAGGTTTCGGCTTTAGATGTGGGTTCTTAGGGCTTTTGCATATGGAAATTATACAGGAGAGACTAGAGAGAGAGTACAATTTTGATTTGGTAACTACCGCTCCAAGTGTTATATACAGAGTCACTACTGTAAAAGGTGAGGTATTGATGATAGACAATCCTACCAATCTTCCACCTGTGACAGAGATAGATATGATGGAAGAACCAATTGTAAAAGCAACTATTATGGTTCCGACTGAATTCATAGGCAATATTATGGAGCTATGTCAAGACAGAAGAGGTGTATATAAGGATATGTCATATCTCGATGAAACAAGAACGGTTTTGACATATGATATGCCTTTGAATGAGATTATTTTTGATTTCTTTGATGCTCTTAAGTCCAGAACAAAGGGATATGCATCATTTGATTACGAGCTTTTAGGCTACAGAGAATCTGACTTGGTAAAGCTTGATATAATGCTTAATGGGGAAATTGTGGATGCCTTGTCCTTTATAGTTCATAGGGAAAAATCTGTTTCTCGTGGAAGAAGAATGGCGGAAAAGCTTAAAGAATCAATTCCTAGACAGATGTTTGAAATACCAATTCAAGCATGCATAGGTGGGAAGATTATTGCTCGTGAAACAGTAAAGGCATTTAGAAAAGACGTTCTTGCAAAATGCTATGGAGGAGATATTACCAGAAAGAGAAAGCTTCTTGAAAAGCAAAAGGAAGGTAAGAAACGTATGCGTCAGGTTGGCTCCGTAGAGGTTCCGCAAGAGGCATTTATGAGTGTATTGAAGTTGGATTAATTAAAATATTCATTTTGAATTTAGGCGTTATGAATTATATAAATAGGGCTGTTGTATAATTAACTCAACCACATTATATTGTTAAGTATAATTATTTAATAATTGTGGTTAAAGAATGTTATACATCGGCCTTTGTTTAAATAAACGATACATAAAAATTTATTTCATATATTAAAGTGGTAGGTATCGCTTTTTTAGGTGGTTAGAAAATTTCCTGCCCCGCTTACATATCGCTAATTTTTCTACAATCGAAAAATATCATATTGAAGCTAGCTATTATACTTAAGCTAGGCGCTATAAAATTCTATAAAGAGGAGGTGTCCAGTCCATGCTCTAGATTACAGACATGGGTAAACAATGATCAAAAGAAAAATTAATAAAAAACATATATTGAATTTCAGAGATCATAACAAGATTATTTTAATTGTGACCTTATGTTTTGTTGTTTGTCTACTCTTATTAACTGCGGGATGTTTAGTATACTTGAATAAGCTTACAGATAGTAATAAAAAAGAGCTTATTGGAGAAAAATACGATACATTTGACAACTATTATGTGTTTATTTCCGAAAACAGAAAATCATATTTTTGGAAAAGTATATTTGAAGGAGCTAAAGATGCTTTAAATGAAAATAGCTATATAGAAATGCTTGGGAATAATTTAAGCATGGAATACTCCACTGCAGATCTTATGAGAATAGCAATTAATTCTAAAGTTGATGGTATTATTTTGGAAGCCAATGAAAGTGCAGAATTGACAGAACTAATTAATGAAGCGAGTGATGCTAATATTCCTGTTATTACAGCTGTAAACGATAATAATACCAGCACAAGAAAAAGCTTTGTAGGAGTTAATAGCTATAATCTGGGACTGGAATATGGGCAACAGGTTTGTAATATCGTAAAAAACCTTCCTGCAGGTAAAATTAATTCATCAAAAACAACTGTACTGGTATTGATGAATAAAAATACTGATAACAACATGCAGAATATTGTTTTTTCAGGTATTAAAGATGGTATTAAGAATTGCGAAAATCAAAAAAATATAGATTTAGCAACAGTTGCTATTAGTAATAATACACCTTTTGCTGCAGAGGAATCCATTAGAGACATTTTTATAAATGAAGAAAATATTCCTGATATAATAATATGTATGGATGAACTTAATACAACTTGTGTTTACCAGGGAGTAGTCGATTACAACAAGGTTGGAAAAACAAATATAATTGGGTATCATGATACAAATACCATTTTAACTGCTATTGATCGTAATGTAATCTATTCTACTATTACTGTAGATACTGAGCAAATTGGAATGGGTTGCGCTGAGGCATTAGAAGAGTATAAAAAAACAGGACATGTTAATTCATATTTTGATGTGAACATTTCAGTAATTACTGCCGATAATGTCAGAGAATACTTGGGAGTCACCGATGAATCGATTAATGAATAGAATCAAAAACAGAATCCAGAGCTTTACTATTCAAGGTAAATTAATTACGGTGTTTATTGCAACGTCGCTGATTATATTAACTGTGAATATATTTATGTACTTTAATGTGAATACTATGGTTAATCAGCTAGAACAAGTATATTTTGGTAATATACGGTTAAACGAAATGGTTGATACTCTTGAAGATTTGCATGTAAGTCTTACTGATTATTTGAATACAAAAACTTCTGATTCCATAAATGACTATTACAGATATGAGCAGGATTATACTAACCTTATAAGCAATACAAATTCTGATATAACTAATAATCCTATGAAAGTAATGGAACGAAATATTAGAACAATGTCTTACGAATACTTAAAGCTAGCAAATCAGGCTATTGAGGCAAAGCGAGGACGAAATGTAGAAAAATATAAAGTGCGCTATGAAAATGCTTCTAAATTATATAATTATATAAATGTATATATATATAGTCTGAATAATGAGCAATTTAAGAATAACTCCTTAAACTATAAGATTCTTGCTGAATCTCTTCAGTATATAGAAACAATTAATATTATTATTATGATAGTTGTTGCATTATTAAGTGTTATTTTGGTTATTATGGTGACTAGAACCATAACAAATCCGTTAAAGATTTTAGCTAGTACAGCTAATCAAGTGGCTAATGGAAATTTTGAAATTGAATTGGTAAAGGTTTATACAAAAGATGAAGTTGGTGTGGTTAGTACAGCTTTTAATAAAATGGTGCTAAGTATACAAGTTTATATTGAAAAACTTAAAGATGGTATGAACAAAGAGAGAAAAATGGAGGAAAAACAATTGCTTATGCAAAACCATCTTAAGGATGCTCAGCTCAAATACTTACAAGCACAGATTAATCCTCATTTTCTATTTAACACATTAAATGCTGGAGCTCAACTTGCTATGATGGAGGGCGCTGACAAAACCTATGAATACGTACAGCATGTGGCTGATTTCTTCAGATATAATGTTAGAAAAAATAATGATACTGTTACTCTTAGGGAAGAACTAGAACTGATAGATAATTATATATATATTCTGAATGTACGTTTTTCAGGTAAAATTCATTATAATAAAAATATTGAAAGAGAATATCTAAAAATACATGTTCCAAGCATGATTTTGCAGCCCATTGTAGAGAATAGCATAAATTACGGAATCAGAAATATTGATTGGCAGGGACTAATTGAGTTATCTGTATATAGTAAAGAAAATAATGTTTGTATAAGTATAAAAGACAATGGTGTGGGTATGTCTCAGGAATTGATTGATAAGATAATCAACAGCAAACTAAGAACAGATGATTTAACTGCAGATTCCAATGGTGTTGGGCTGGATAATGTTATAGGACGGCTTAGGTTGTTTTATGACAAAAAGGATGTTATTAAAATAATCAGTGAAGGAGAAAACAAGGGTACAGAGGTTTTGATAGTTATACCTTACGAAAGTGAGGTTTTCCAAGTGTAGAAGATAGAAATATTTATGAAATTTTAAAATGTAGAGTGACTTGAGTGTAGAATATTCAAATAGAGAATACACAAAAGGAGAATTACAGATGTATAAAATAATGCTGGCTGATGATGAAGGAATAGTTATTGACTCGTTACGCTTTATAATCGAAAAGGAATTTGGCAATCAATGTATTATTGAATCAGCTCAAACAGGACGTAGTGTCATAGAATTAGCCGAAAATTTCAGACCTGATATTGCTTTTATGGATATTCAAATGCCTGGGATTAATGGAATTGAAGCTATAAAAGAAATTAAAGAGCTTTATGCAAATACTATATTCATAATTCTGTCAGCATATGATAAATTTGACTATGCTCAGGATGCCATAAATTTAGGAGTGCTAGAGTATTTAAATAAGCCTGTAGCAAGAACGAAAATAATACAAGTTATAAAAAAAGCTATGGATATCATTGAAAAAGAGAGGGAGAAAAGAAGCAAGGAGTTAATTATTCGTGAGAAATTAGAAACAGTTGTACCCATTATAGAAAATGGTTTCATTAACAATATACTGTTTAATGAGTATTTTAAAAAAGATGTTGAGAATTATAAAAAGCTTTTAGAAATAAAAGAAAATTGCGGCTATTTTATTGTACTTATAAGCGGAGAAGAGCAAGAAGGCAATCATATGACAAATGCTGTAGGAGCAAGTGTTCACTTACAGAATAATTATAATATAGTTCGTGAAATTGTTAAAGGCAGCTTACATTCCATTGTAGGTTCGGCTATGGCCAATAAAATACCTGTTTTTGTTCCAACAAATCATCTGGAGATGGATTACAATGACAGAATTGAACTAATTAATAAGGCAAGAGATATGGTTCGTGTGTTAAGAAAAAGGTTAAATGTTAATTTTCGCATTGGTATAGGGGCAACTCATAGCATTAATGAGGCAATGGAGTCCTACAATGAAGCTTTAAATGCATTAATCCATACCACCACGGTGGTTGCTCATGTTGACGATATGGCAATTTCTTGTGACTATGAAGATAATTACCCCGTTGAAAATGAAAGGTCCCTTTTTGAGTGCACAGAAGCAGGAGATGTAAATGGAGCTGTTATAGCTGCTAACAATTTTTTTGACTGGATGGCAGCTAATTATGCACAGCATGTTATGGATATTAAATTAAAGGTGCTAGAGTTTATTTTATGGAGTGAACATATCGTTTATGAGAGTGGCGGAATGACCTATGAATTTTTATCCAGACAGGAGTATCTTCCATCGCTGTTAAAAATTAATGATATGGAAGGTATTCGCAACTGGTTTGTTGAAAAGATAAGAATATCCTGTTTAAATATGGTAAGTAAAAAGAATGATCGATCCACTAACGTAATTGAAAAAGCTAAAGTATACATCAATTGTAATTACAATAAACAAATTTCACTTGATGATGTATCCCGAGAAGTTGATATCAGTCCATATTATTTTAGTAAAATTTTTAAAGAAGAAACAGGCGTAAATTTTATTGATTATTTAACAAATATACGAATTGATAAGGCAAAGGATTTATTAGCAAACACCGACTTTAGTATGAAAGAGATTTGCGGCAAAGTGGGTTATTCAGACCCAAATTACTTTAGTCGCTCTTTTAAGAAAAATGTAGGAGTTACTCCAACGGATTATAAAGAAAGAAAGAAGGGTTAACCATAATGAAAACGAGAACAAATTTAAAAAGAATAATTCTGGTTTCACTAGGGATATTTACTTTGATAATTTCTTCTGCTGCATGTAATAAAACTGATAGTAAAAGTGTAGATAATTCCGGAGTTAAAGATAAAAAAATCCAGATTGGAATGTGTTTTGATTCATTTGTTATTGAGAGATGGATACTGGACAGAGATGTTTTTGTTTCAGCTGCTAAAGGCTTAGGTGCGGAAGTCAATGTACAAAACGCAAATGGTGATGTCGACAAGCAAAAGGAGCAAATCGAATACTTCATTAAAAAGAAAATAGATGCATTGATTATTATTC
>JAEWZA010000156.1 GCA_023395575.1 Bacillota bacterium | reverse complement strand
GGGTTGGATAATGGAATCAAATACTGAAAAATATACAAAGAATAACCAAAGTATGGTAAGAGATATAATTATCCCAAAAGGAATAAAGGGAGTTGACACTAATGAAAACGATGTTGAAAACTACGATCAATTTGGATTAATTGAAAAGGAAGAGGAAGATAGAGTTCTTGTCATATTTGCTGGTGGAAAAGAGCTCTGGTATTATAAAAAAGATATAAGGTACCCACCACTTAAGTAAATGTACCTATACAATAAGATAAATTAATGAATGAAGGTGATTTAGACGACTTTTTTGAATATGCGTCAGTTGAAGGTGTAGGCGTAATGGCGGGATGGAAGCATCATGCTTCTATTGGTGTTTCAAGGAAAATTCTAAATTCATTTATATTGGAAAAGGATGTATTTGCAATAACGTATAAGGGAAACAATAAAGTTATCGGATCGTTAGGATTGCACAACTCATGGGCTAATGATGACAGTAACTATTCACATTTAAAGGTTAAAGAAATCGGATATGTTTTATCTAAAGCATATTGGGGAAATGGATTGATGCCTGAAGCAGTTAGTGCAGTGATCAGGTACTGTTTTGATAAATATAAATTGGATGCCTTAACTATCTGTCATTTCTTATCTAATAAGCAGTCCGGAAGAGTTATTGAAAAATGCGGGTTTAAGTATGTAAGTCAAGGTAAGTTTTATTCGGAGCAGACTCAGGTATATCAAACAATATATTTGCTTGGAGGAACTAGTAGTAGAGCGGTATTATAACCAAAAAGACGATTTCGACTATTTTCTTGCGTTAGTCGTGGATAGAGGGATTTAGGAGATTGCACCAATGCTTAAAATAGTATAAGATAAAATTTATATTGATATTTATTGAAAAAGAGGGTTGAAATATTGAGATTTTTAGTAAGCTTTTTTTCTTTTAAGAGTATACAAACTAAAATGATGGTAGTATTTATTATCCTGGTTGTTTTCCCTATGCTCCTAATTACCTATTTTTCAATTAAAGGTTCGGAAAGATTTCTGCAGCAAAAGATTAGCCAATCGGATTCACAAATGCTTGAACAAATGAGCAATTCAATTAATTCTTCATTACAGGCAATGATAAATGCTTCGAGTTTATTTACGCAGGATAGAGCGATTGTGGATTTGTTATCAATGAGCGATAATCTGAATTCAAGTGAGCTATTCAATAAGACAAAATTAGTGGATAAGGAGATGCAAAAAGCAAAAAATAGTATTCTGCTTAACTTTAACAGCTATATTTCAATTTTTGATTTTAATGGTAATCTATATACCTCAGGATCGAGGAAGAGTACGGATAACTATGAGGAATATTCAAAAACAAAATGGTTTAAAGATACTATTACAGCTAATGGCTTTATGTTATGGATAGCACCTCAAAATGATTACATAAAGACAGATGATCTAAGCGAGGGTCCGTTAATAACGTTGTCGAGACTCATAAAAGGAAGTCGTTCCTTAGGTGGATATGGTGTAGTTACCATAAGTATAAGTGAAAGTGAGTTTTATAAAAAATTTTTTAAAAATAATGGAAATGATGCAGATAATAAGGTTTTTATAATTGATGATAATGGAGTAGTTATAAGCAGTGATGATAAGGAGATAATTGGCAATAATCTTTCTAATGAGCTTTATATTAAAAATATATTGGACAACAAAAAAAGTAACTTTATTACCGAAATAAGAGGCAAAAAAACTATTATCAGCTATTCATCAATCGCATTGACAAAATGGAAACTGGTAAAAATCAACAGTTATGATGTATTATTTATGGATTTGATAAAAGACAGGAACAAAAATTTAGTACTCATTTCTATTCTTTCTTTAATATTTTTAATTGTCACAACATTAATTGTTTACGGGATCACAAAACCAATTAAAATGCTTAAGCAAACTATGAAATTTGTTGAAGCCGGTGATTTGAATACAAGAGCTACTATTAAGGGTAATGATGAGATTGCACAATTAGGAACCGGCTTTAACAGTATGTTGTCATATATTAAGGAATTAATAGAAAATATACAGGATAAACAAAAGAAAGAGGAAGAATTGAAGCTGGAGGTTTTGCAGGCTCAAATAAATCCGCACTTTCTCTTTAACACCTTAAATACTATCAAATGGACAGCTGTTATTAGCCAGGCCAATAATGTTGCAAGCATGATTGAGGCTCTTGGAAGAATTTTGGAAATGAGTGTAAAGGATATGAACAAGCTCATTACGATAAAGGATGAGATTGAAAATTTGAAAAGCTATCTGATGCTCCAAAAAGCCAGGTACAATCAAAGATTCAAAGAAACCATATCTATTGATGCAAATATTCTGAATAAGAGAATTCCACGTTTGATACTTCAGCCAATAGTTGAGAACTCAATTGTTCATGGATTAAAGGAAGATAAAGTAGGAGATTTGAAAATAATAATTACAGGTGCAATAATGAATGGTATGATTGTGCTTAATGTTGAAGATGCTGGTGTAGGAATTGAAAAGGAGCGCTTGGAAGAAATTTATGAGGATTATAAAAATAAAACCAACCGGAATCGATTTGGAAGAATTGGTTTACAAAACGTTCATAGAAGAATAGAACTATTGTTTGGTGATCCTTATGGAATAACAATTAGCAGCAAACCCCAAATGGGTACTAACATCGAAATATTACTTCCAGTACTTGAGGAGGAATCAAATGATTAAAGTGATAGTTGCAGATGATGAACTGTTGGTAAGAGTTGGTTTGAAATCTGCTGTGGACTGGAACCTCAATGGATTTGAGATAGTGGCGGAAGTTGCAAATGGAAGGGATGCATTGCATTATTTACTAGAGAATAAAGCAGATATTTTGTTGACTGATATAAAAATGCCAATAATGGATGGCATTGAGTTGCTTCGAGAAATTAGAAACAGAGGGTTACAGGTTAAAAGCCTTGTATTGAGCTGTCATGGCGAATACGATTATGTCCGGGAGGCATTAAAACTTGGAGCCAGAGATTATTTACTAAAGCTATCTTTAAATTCCGAAAATCTTCTTGCCTTGCTGAATGAATTAAAAAAGGAAATCGAAATAAATACCGGAGATACAGGTAGTAAAACGTTCAATAGCCTGATTCTTGAAGAAAAATGGCTTAAAATGCTGTTTAAATTTGATTATTCATTATATCAGGAAATTGTAAATCTTGGAGCGAGCTTAAAGAATGAAAAGATTATTGTTTTTGAATTAAGCATAGATAATTATAAAAATTGTAGAGACCTATCAAGTTTACAAAGTAAAAATATATTGAAGGACTCTGTAATAGGCATACTTAATAATATTATAAATGATTATGCAACAGGAGACGGTTTTGAAATAAGTGGAGGGAAGTATGTTGCAATAATTAATCCAAGAACTGAAGAAAAGGAATACTTGAGGCAGATTGCGGTAAATATACAGCAGGCACTGAAAAGATATGTTCAGTTATCCGTAGCAATAGGAATTAGTGAACCCCACCAGGAGCTTTCGTCGATAAATACGGCATACAGACAGGCGTATGAAGCCCTAAGCAGAAAGATCTTTCTGGGAAGTGAATCTGTGGTATTTCATTCGGAAATTAATAAGGAAAGTGAAAATGATGGAAAGTTTCTTTTAAAGCTTGAAGAAGAGGAAAACTTAAGCAGGGCAATATATTTTTCAAAAATAAATAAGATAAATGAATTTTTGCACAAATTTTTTAATGATATTGGAAATGATGCACAATGGAATAATGAAACATTATATAGATCACTGGATGATATCTTGTATCATTTTTCTAAAAATCTGAAAATCTATGGCAAAAGCTTTGAAGATATTCCTCAATACAAAGGAGTTGCAATAAAAACACAATTAAGAGACTTAGAGTATTTAAGTGAAATCAAGCTGTGGTTTGAAGATTTTACAAAGGTATATTTTGACTATATCGCCGATTTAAAAAAGTTTACACAACGGGAAGATGTCACAAAAGCTGTTGAATATATTGTTGCTAATTATAATACCGAGCTGACCTTATCAAAGGTTGCAGGTTATATAAACATAAGTGAGAACTATTTCAGCCATATTTTTAAAAAGGTTATGGGAAATAGTTTCACTGAGTATATAACAAAGTATAGAATTGAAAAGGCAAAGGAACTATTAAGGAACTCGGATATGAGAATAAATGAGATAGCTGAACAGGTGGGATTTGTGAATGTCTATTATTTCAGCAACGTTTTTAAAAAATATACAGGAGCCAGCCCAGTAGAATACAAAAAAGGAATGCTCAAATCGTAGAATTTTATAAAATTGCATAAAGAATTATAAATGGCTGCCAGCATATCAGAACGGCAGTCATTTATTTTGTAGATAATTATAAAAAGTACTAAGCAGTCTTAATTTTATTAATACTGAATGTAGATTATAATTTTTAATGTGATATCACTAACATATTATTAGGAGGAACAGTTATGAG
>JAEWZA010000101.1 GCA_023395575.1 Bacillota bacterium | reverse complement strand
CATTAACTATAAGCTTTACCTTATCACCATTTTGTAATTGATTTAGCTTTGTAAGCTTTCCTTCTTTTATTACGTTAACACCGTTTGTGCTATAAATCAGCTGCTTTCCCTTTTCTGTTTCAACTGTTATTGTGCTAATTTTTTTATTTATTACCTTGCCGTAGTATATTGAGTAATTGGGTACTCCACTAATAGAAGAAACAGCACCCTCATCATCTATCCTAATAAACACCGTATCTCCCGGCTCAATATCATTTAATTCTGCTGGCACATGATTCTTAAAGACCTCTACAGCATTTGGATCAGCGTAATTAAAAGTTCTGAGTGTGGATGTCTCTAATGGTGTTTTTCCTGTTCCATCTTCATTGTAAAGTGTTATGTACCCAAGCTGAGGATTATTCTCCTCAACAATGCCAGCAACCAAGCCCTGTTCACGTTCCTTCTTAACAGTTATAGGAGTTATTTCAACTATCATATCCTGCTTTATACCTATAATAACAATACTTCCTGGTTTTATGTCAGAAACCTCAACCTTCGCCTTAGTCAGCGCATTTATAACACCATTTGAGTAAGACTTATTTTCATATACAGTACTTCCATCAGCATATGTCTGTGGCTTTGGGTCTGCAACATCTTGGTTTGGATATTCAATTTCTTGCGTAAGGGGTGTAATATTAATTGCTCTGGCGTTACTATTTACACTGTTTACAATAGCCGCCTTATAGCTAATCTCTTTGTTGCTGGAAAGTACTCGTGCATACTGCACTGTCATGTCCTCTATGCCAGTAATATATTCGATTCTGTCTCCTACAGCCAAGCTACTAGAATTAGTAATATTTCCATTTTTGTACACTGGTATTTCAGTACGGGAAGTCACCTTAGCATTGCCTGTAAGTTCATTTGAGGTTGTTGTAGGTTTTTGATACTGGGCTTCTACTGTTATTGTATCAAGAAGTCCATCTGAATTGCGGACATAGTATGTATTATAGTCTATTTGATATCCCTTTGAAGTATCTTTTGTTGAGCGCTTTTCTTCTATTGTCGCCGTTCTCTTTTCCATACTGCGAAGTGGTAAGATCACATTCTCAGCATTTTTCAAGATCCTAGCAACCTGTGACCGTGTAACAGCCTGATTTGGATTAAAGTTTCCTTTACCATCGCCACTCATAATATTATTTTCAAGTATTGCTTCTATATACGGTACATTTTCTGCTTTTGCACTTTTCCAGTCTGAAAAGCTGTTGAACAATTCCTGTTGATTATATACAGGTAACAACATCAGCGCCTTTGCAAGCCATGTAGCAAATTCCTGTCTAGTTACAGCTGCGCTTCTTTTAAAAGCTGAAGCCTCTAAGCTTGTTTGATCAGTCTGCAATGCATCTGCCAGCTCTTGTAAAGTAATCAAGCCCTCACTTGCTGCTAACTGGAGACTTCCATCATACAAAACTGACTGATGGCTTGTTTTTTTCTGTGCAGCAGCTCTGGCATCATTTAGTGTCTGTCCTTGTGTGGTAATATCCTGAGCTCTGTTTGCTGCCATATACACCAGATAAAGTGCCATTTCCTTTGAAATAGAGCCATTAGGGTTAAATTGCGTACTACCTAAAGATGGGAATATTCCAAGTGCACCATTTTGATATATAGCGTCCTTTAGGTCATAGCCAGCTTTGCTGATATCTGTATATTTCAAATTATTAATAACTGCTTGACCATTTTTTGAAGCATTATAAGCGTTAGATACCTGTTCATCTGCTACAGCAGCATTGACAACTCCTGTCTGAAAAATCAGCACTGAACTGAGAACCACTGCAATAGTTTTTGACAGCCTTTGAGAAAATTTCTTATGTTTTTTATTTTGGTCTGAATATTTATTTTTTTGTTTTAAAAGTTTTAAAAAAGTCATATATTTAGCCCCTGTTTTTAATATAATAATTTTTTATAACACCTAGATTGAAAAAGAAATTTTACGATTATAGAAAAATTTCATTACATCAGCGGCGTGTATACGAGGCTAGAGATATTCTCACCGCCTATTAATCAAAGCGGTTTCCACCAATTATAGAAGTTGGTGACATTTTCTTGCCTCGTGGTACTTCACATGTTAATATTATCGGCTTATTTTATAGATTTTTGTGTTAAAGTTTCATTACAAAATAAGAAGTTTGTATACTAATTTTCATATAAAATGTAGAATCGCATTATTATTTTGTGCATATATGGCGATGGATGGGAGAGCTTTTTAGATTCTTTTTAGTGATGTGGGTTGGTGAAAGTGTAAAGCATATAAGATAGTTTAGTGCCTCAATCTTTAACCATAACTCCTCCGAAGCATAAGCACCAAGAAACATACAATATATCTTCATCAAATGTTTCTAACTTCCCACACTCCTTTTATTTCCACAAAAAGTATGCGATAATTATTATAAGTCGAGCCTTATCAAGTTTACCAATGGCTTGTGGTCCAGTAAATTAATTTATAAAAAATAATCAAGGAGATGTTTTATATGAGTGTTGAGAAATTGTACAAAGTCTTAGAAGCCAGTGATAACATTGTATTTTTTGGTGGTGCTGGAATGAGCACAGAATCTGGCATTGCTGATTTTCGTTCTCAAAATGGCCTGTATAAGACTTCCAATGGTTATGAGTATCCAGCTGAAACAATGCTTTCACACAGTTTTTTTGTTTCTTATACCAATGAATTTTATAGATTTTATAAAGAGAAAATGATTTTTAAGGATGCCAGACCCAATGTAGGCCATATTGCATTAGCCAAGCTGGAAAACATGGGCAAATTAAAAGCTGTTATAACTCAGAATATTGATGGATTGCATCAACTCGGAGGAAGTAAAAATGTTTTTGAACTACATGGTTCTGTACATAGGAACTATTGTGTTCGTTGCCATGCTTTTTTTGATTTAGACTTTATAATTAATTCAGATGATATTGTTCCTCTCTGTTCCCATTGTGGAGGTATTATTAAGCCTGATGTTGTTTTATATGAGGAAGCACTAGATGATAATATTGTAAATGGCGCAGTAAATGCTATTCAAAACGCTGATGTCCTTATAGTTGGAGGAACATCATTAGTAGTTTATCCTGCTGCTGGACTTATAAATTATTTTAGAGGTAAAAATCTTATTTTAATAAACAAAAGCACTACTCAATATGACTCAAAAGCTAATCTAGTCATTCACGATTCTATTGGAAAGGTTTTAAGTACTGCTGTTAATATGCTGTAAATCAATTAAACATTTTGCTATATTTCTTCCATTTTCTCAATCCAAATACAATTGATACAGTACAAAATAACATAATATTAAATATGATATTTGTTATAAACTGTTTATATGTAAAATCTCCATTTATCAGCACTCTCAATATTGGAAAGAAAATCCCCAATGGTATAGAAACAATTAATATCCAATGAAACAGCAAGTATTTGAATTTGCCTTGCACCTTTATTTTTGTCCATTGTTCTTGTGTAATATCACTTTTCATTCACAGCACCATCCATAAAGTATTTATTTACATCAAATTCTACTATAGATTATCTATTATATCAATTGTAATTAGTATAAGCCTCTTTCCTAGTCCTTAGCTGTCAAGCAATCCTTCTCTTATTGAAAAACATCCTCTGTTGATGGCCATCTAAAAAATCATTCAGGAATTATTTTTGCAGCAAACTACAAAGCTATTTTTATACTCAATATACAATTTATATCTGATATCAGATATTTAACTCAACTTTCCCAGTTAAAAATCGTAGGTGTTAAACTTATCAATGGAAAGTTGGATTAGAAATAATTGCATGAATTAGTTGGTGAATCGCAAGTATTTTTGCAGAAAAACCGACACGATGTCGGTTTTAGCACACTATGAACCATGGATGGTGAATGTGTGCGGCGGCTAAAATACTGAGATAAACCATTACTAATTCAAGCAATTATTTCGTCAACAAACCATTGATAAGCTTAAACACCGATAGATTTTTGTGGTGGAAAATTGAGTATTTAATTATTAAACCTAATATATTCATTGCACGAATTTATCAAAAAGCACATAGGATGTAATAGGATGTAATAGCCTGTATTCTATATTAGGTTTTAAAAATTATGCAACTCAACTATCACTGTTGAAATTGGAGGTGTGGGAGCTTATCCATGAATTGTTGAGTCAAATAACATTTAATCTAAAGGGGTAGAGATAATTTCAGGCAAATAAAAGTCAATTAAAGGAGGAGTAATTAATGCCTATTAAATTATTTTCCAAGGCATTTCAGTCATCTGATAGTATAAGGTCAGCTGATAATATTACTAATGTTAAAGAATTCGGTGCAGTTGGCAACGGAATTATAGATGATTCTACCTCCATTCAAAACGCCATAGATCATGCCGCTTCTATTGGCGGAGGCACAGTATTTTTTCCCAATGGAACTTATTTGGTAAAAAACAATATTATACTTAGAAATAAAGTGAGTCTTTTAGGTCTAAAAGGCAGCAGTCAATTAATGTTTGACGACACCTTCGTTGGTACAAAGCCAAATAATCCAAACAAAATCTATCATCCAGCTATGTGGAATGAACATAACCAACGCACATATAATCAAGCTACAGCAGATAGGTTTGCTATACGTGATTTAATATTTACCAAGTCCACCACAACTGCTGATTTAAAAGTAATAATTTTTCTCTCTAATACAAATGGTGTATTTATTGACGGATGCCAATTTGATATGTCAGGAACTGTAGATTCCCTTGCATTATATGTATTTTCCTGTAATTATAATCTGACACTTCAAAATAACACCTTTACTAATCTAACTGGCACTGATACGGGCGGTGGCGTTTGGATTTGTAATCTTACCGATGAACCTAGTGAAACTAATAAAACCTATAACGTGAACATTCATAATAATAATTTTATTATCAATAGTGGCGATGAATCCTTGGGACTATACGGAAGAGATGGCACTATTAAATTGGTAAATGTAACCAACAATAAGTTTATCACCTTAAAGAGTGGGGCTGCAGCTCAGTCTAAGGTACTCGCCATATTTGGAAGAACCTATAATACAGGAATAGAAGGCGCAGGAGTTGAAAATGTTATTATCAGCAATAATATTTTTGAAATAGAAGAAATTGAAGCTGGTGTAATTACTATTGGTGGTACAGTTTCAAACACAGATATAATTAAAAACATATTGATATCCTCAAATATCATCAAGTTTAAAACTGAATTAACCAATTCTCTAGCCGTTGGCATATTAGGAAATGATTTAGGAATAGCAGAGAACATAAAGGTATGTAATAATATTATTTCAAATATTGGAGAGAAACCCTTTAAATATGGCATTTATAAGATGTGGGACGTTGAAGGAAATGAAATAAGCGGGCAATATTCCCGAGCAAGTATCGCAGATTGTACAAATGTATTTAATAATAATTTATACGGAAATACATACCCAAGTGGTTCAGCAATTAGAAATTCATCTTCTTTGAGCAATAATATTATTAAAAATTGCTTACGAGGAATATTAATTAATACAATAGGAACATACACTATACAAAATAATAAAATAGATCTTCCTGATGACCCTTCAGCAATAGGAATTCAAATAGCTACTGCACCCTCTAAAGATATTATCACAGGAAATATAATAAACACTATTCATTCCCGCTCTGTTGCCTTTATTTTCTCTATAGGCATAATTACTATGCTTAACAATATGAAATTTGGCAATGGAAGATATCTGGATGGGCGTGTTATATTAGCTTTATCACAGGGTAATAGAATAGATGAATTTGGATTTGACACCTTCTATCCAGGGAGAATTATTGATAATGAAATTCAAGATGCTTTGCCTGTGGGACATATATGTTGGGATTCTACAGAATCCCCTGTTGTAGGTTGGAAGAAGGTAGCTTTGGGCAATGGCGCAAATAAGTGGCAGCAAATCAATGTATAGCTAGTACTGGTTTTTATATTTATCTATTTAAATTATTTACTCAACTTTTTCAGAAAGACACCTATAGGTGCTAAACTTATAAGCTGGAAAAGTTGAGTTTTTTATTTCTATGCATTTTTCATTCTCTCCTATCACTTCAACAAATAAGCAAAATTATAGCCTACTGATTACTATAGTTCACCAATCGCTAATTATTAGATTAATTTATAACCTTCTTGGTTCACATCATTTAGAACTACTAATATTTGTGTTATTAACTATTTCATATAAAATTCCGATTATATACTAGTAATAATTTTTTCTAAAACCTCCTAATTTGTTAATTTACGTATTATTTGTTATATTATATAATATTATTGCGATTAATATAAATTTTGGGGTAAATATAAATATGTCTAGCAGTTGAAAAGTACCACATTATAAGGGAGATGAATTCTATGAAGATTAAGACAAAACTAGTTTTATCTTATACTGCTATTTTGCTTGTTTTTGCACTTGCTATTTTCCTAGTTGTCTATATTAAGGTACCAAAAGCCGTCACTGAAAATTTTCAAAGAAGTATACAATCTAATGCAGACCTTTCTCTTGCACTTTACGATAGAAATGTCCCTGGGGAATGGAATATCAAGGATAATATCCTCTACAAAGGAAATCAAAAAATCA
>JAEWZA010000086.1 GCA_023395575.1 Bacillota bacterium | reverse complement strand
CCTTAGAAGCCGCTTCCTTTACCTGTCTGAATTTAAACTTTCTTGATATGTTATCAATTATCATAAGAGAAAGAGAACTACCGTTAAGAGCAAGTGCATTGACAGCTTCAGCAGCAATAGCTCCTCTTGAAGCAGCGGGCCACTCTTCGATTTTTTTCTTTAGAAGCATAACGACTTTATCATCACCATGTATAGTAGCAAGGGACATTACCCATTTTTTCTTCGCTTCTGCGCCGTTATCAATCCACCTGTTAAGTATTTCAAAGACAACATCTGCCAAATCCTGCTGTGAAAGATAATAGCTTACCTTCTTTGCCTCCAGGCTCATTCCGATAATATTATTAGTGGCATAAGATAGCAGTAAATATTTCAGCAAATCTGAATCTGCTGCCTCATCGCTATCTTTAAACCTAACAGGTGCAATTGTTTCAAAATCAAGCCAGCCTAATGAACCTCCCCTGATTTTTTTCAGCTCTCTTTTGCAATAGTCTATAATATTTATATCTTCCTGTGCCTCTTCGCTTATATCCTTAGTTACTTTTAAAATATTTGCTATAGTGGTTTTAAGCTTATCGCTCTTTTCATATTCCATCGCTTTATAAAGTAATTCCAAGGATTTCTCATCATTCCAGATTGATAATATGTGTATGGCACACTCTCTGGCAGTCTGCTTCTTATCGGACAGTAACTTTTCTACTTCATTAAATGCTGCCCTGTAGCCTCCAAGCAAATCAATAACCTTTCCCCTTACAGCTTTAGATGTGTCATTTGTGTATTCAATCAGCAGTTTAACAGATCTCGCTTTATTCACATTAAAGAATTCTTCCATCAGGTACACTCTTCCGTCAGCACTGCATTCACTTATACACTGGATTACTTCCTCTGTATTATTCCTTATCTCATCAGCGATGTATGCTCTAGCAGCATCTTTCCCCTTACTGTAGAATTGTCCGCAAGCATATTCTGCCAATAAAGGAATAATACCATCTCTGCCTGCACCCGAGCCTTCAATAATTTTTATGAAGTTTGAGAATTCTTGTTGATTGTCTTTCTTAAAAATATCATGTGCTATGTTTTTCAGAACATAACCGCTTTTACTGTATACAAAAAGGCAAATACTTCTGTTATATAAAGAAGACACATTTTTTATCCATGAAATCCGTTTTAAAAAGACATCTAGATTATATGTATATATAGTCTGTTTTCCAAATACTGTTTTTGCACTTTCCTTTATATCCTCAAGTTCCTTTCTTCCTAACAAAAAATCAATAAAGGAATCAATAATATTCTTTGGTACATCTAATTTATTAAAGAATTCTTCATATGATTGTATGTATGTATTTTCAACATCTGAATAACTCTCCAGGTTTTCATTCTGCTCCCATAAAAATCTATTAAGATATATAGTCCCCCAGCTTGCCTTCAAATTAACGGCCTTGTAGAATGCTTTCCTGTTTTTATTAAGCTCTTCTCGTATAAGCCTATCAAAATTACCTGAATTTTCAGCCGACCAGCTTCCAAGCCATGCAATATACAGTTCTCTTGGTATACCCAATAACTCTATAGCTTCAGACAAATCCGTAGTTTTTAATTTTTCGGGTTGGTTATAGGTGTCATTTTTTATAGCTGAATATACTGCATTTAAGCTTTTTTGATAATCCAGCATTACCATCAATTTTATGAAACGTCTTGCTATATTTGATTCATTAATAATTATATATGATACACCTAATAGAAGCTGCAGAATATAACTATTTACAAACTTAAAATCAACAACTCTGGCTATATTGGGAAGCATATTGTCATTAACAAATAGACCACCGTTAATATATTTAGTCATTTGCTCCAAACCGTCTGACGATATCTTTTTACTAAATAGATCCGCAAGACTATTTTTTATAACATTTTCAATCCATTCCAGAGTTTTCTTACTATTTCTTTTATCAAAACTAACTAACATTGCTGATAGATATAGTTTTGCATTAATACTGCATTCTTGATATACTTCTGACAATAAATTGCCATCATTATTAAATAAAACTTCAATCTTATCAAAAACAAAATTTTTTATAATGAATTCTCTATCTACAGAAGTCTGAAGCATCCAACAAATTACAATAGAATGTTGGATATTATAACTCAAAAGCGTATCAATACCAACTCTGCTGAAACCACGAAACACATATGATAAGGCATCTAAAAAGGATGCACCACCAAGGTCAAGCATTATATTCAAAAATCGCTCATAATATGTATCCCCTGAATCTTTCATATTAATAAAAGTATTTCTTAATTTATTCTGAATATCATAGGAGAGAGAGTCCATATCAATTCTCTTTGTTTTATCAAGTGGGTTCAGTACTGTTATTTCACCCTTAAAGTACTTTATGTATTGATCAGAAAGTAAATTATTTACGCCTAACCCAGACAGGCAATCTGCCAATTTAGGTATTAGCACTATATTTTCATTAGCCATATATAATCTCCTCAAATTGTGATCTAATAATCATATTCTCACATACTGCCTGCATAAGGTCAATATCTACATAATTTATATATTTTTTAGTTTTTAGCAGCTGATTTTTAAGCATAACATTCATTTATTTTGATAATCATTAGGCAAATGCCCATAATTAAAAAGAGCAAGATAGAGTAAACACTCTTTCCTGCTCTTTATTTTAGTTTATATAAAAATTATTGAGGGTTTCTGTAGACTGAATTATAGTTATTTACTATTTTGAAAATGTTTTTTAATCCTATGGCTGCAAAACCAAATATAGATTACCTTTTTTATTATCATTTAATGTTATATTTAACCATAAAATATTATCCGTTTCCGGAAAAAATCCAATATCATCTAAGGTAAACGAGGCTCCGGCTTTAAAATCTTTGGCTTCAAATGTATCAACAAACACTGTTTTATTTTTTTCAGGTAGAGTATTTGTTTCATCAAACGCAATACTTTGATCAGTAATAAAAGTGTATTGCTTATTTTTTATAGTATCTACATCTAATTTGTTAAACTTGAATGTGCTTCCAGCTAACTCATAGTAACCAGAACATATCACTGGATTTACTTCCGTATAAAGATTAGATGACGAAATCAGCTTGCCATCTTTATCCGTTAATAAATCACCAGGAAGATTCCCCAATGCAAATAGTTTATTTCCATCATAACGGATAAATTTTGGATAATATTCTCCGTCAAAGCCGGACTCCATAATAACAATCTCCTTAAATGGGTCATAAATATCAAGGTCAACAATCTGAAAATCTTGTGAAGATTGAACGTCGTTTATGAATAGGTTAAGATCATACCCGCTTACTGAGATGGTATTATCACTGTTATTGTTTAAAGTACATCTTATTGTATCTTTTTTCCATCAGAGTTTAAATCAATCTCGCCTTTTACATTAATAGTATATTTTAAATCATCCTTAGAGTAATCAACATTTACACCACTTTTTTCAAATGCATCTTGAATTGGCATAAATTTATCAAATTCAATAGTATTTTGAGAATTTCTGTCTATCTCATCATTTACTGATATCAAAGTTGTATATGATGTATTTGTTGATACTTCCTCCTGCAAAATTTCTGTATCTTTCTTATTTATATCTAAGCTTTTTTCTCCACAACTAGTTAATAACAATATTAGTGTAAGAAATAGAATTACCTTTTTCAACTGGATACCACCTCTTTTTTTGAGATTGCGAATTACTTAAAACAATAATCAGTTATTGTCACTCCAAAACCTTTTACCAAAGATAGCTTTATATACATCATTCATTACTTCATTATTATAGCAAAAACCATTTTGCTTAAAGACTTCATAGATTTTTTTTACTGTATGATAATATTCTGAATCTCTATGCTCATGCATGAATTCTTTATAACTGTTCAATAATTCCTCCTCAAGCCTATTATCCGGGTATTCATATGGAGGAGTATTATCGATAATGGCTTCACATGTATATATTCTTAAATAAACGTCATTAAATTCTTTTAAACCAATAGCTTGCTCATTAAAATCAGTATCTTTATACTTTTTATAATACTCTTCTCTCATGATGATTCTTTCAGCTAGTTGATCCCAAGATATCCGTAGAGCCATGTCCATAATATAATAGGTATCGCCTACCTGTTTTTGTTCTTCAGAATAAATATAATTCAGATCATTTAAACCTTCACTTAAATATGGCTTAAAAATATTGTATAGAAAAGTAGGATCCACTTCTAGTTCCTCAACTCCTTCATTTGCTAAAAACATAAAGCCATTTCTAATGTAATCCTCCTTGGAATTGTCGGTTGTATATTCCTCTTGTATTTGGTCATCATAGTAGAAATCTCTCATAGCACATATGTATATTTCAAATAAATCAAATAATTCATCATTTATCTTTTTTTCATTAGATGCATACTTCTTAAAAAGATTAATTGCTTCACTTACTGAATTGATATCTAGATAATCCAGTTTTCTCAGAGCATTTTCATAGTCTTTTACATCCTGTGCAACATTCTCTTTATTAAGTTTGCTTTCACAGTTCTTACTAAATCCGAATTCTTTTGGCTTTATATCTTCACTATCACTATTGAAAGTTTCTTCTGAGGAATTCTGAGATATTATGGATGTATCTGCGTTTTCCACCTCTCCAATAATATTATTGGTTTTAACAGGCTCTGATGGCTCATCAGAAAGTTCTGCTTTATCTTCTACCTGTTCTTTATTCATAGAGTAATCATCTTTTTGATTTTTAATATAATTTGAAGTAGAGTTTGACGCATCTTTTGAATTATTATCTGAAGTTGAGCATGAAGAAAAGAGGGTTAAAAAAATTAAAGCAATAATCAAAATCAAATAAAATCTTTTCATTATCAATCATCCTATTTATATTCGACATTATAGAAACAGTTCAATATTATCATATTTTGTAACATAACCCAATTATTATCAGTAAACTAAGCTAACAAAAAAAGATACTCTTCGTTCATATCTATTTCTTTAATTTCATTATTCCAAATGTTCCTTTTTCAAGTTCAATTGTAACATTTCCTATACTTGAGCATGCACTAATATCACACCTCAAAATTATTTAAATCATTAATTTCCTTCATTTACAAATTGTTGAATCATTTCGGTCTTAATATCAGAACTACTTAATATCAGTTCTATTCCCTGTAGACCATTAATGTTATTATAATCGACATTACACGAAACTCTTTTTCTATAACTCTCTGATTTATCTGCTTCAAATAGAATATATATCCTATCTTTACTTTGAACAAAAATTTCATTATTAACCGTTCTATATTGTTTTTTGAGGTTTGGCAGCTTTATTTTTTTATTTTCTAAGGTATCATTTAGTACTTCTAACCCAACCCAATAGTTATTTTTATCAAATATTAAGTCGGCTTGTATATCTGCTATTGTGTGGACAATTACCCCATCGAATTCTCTTACATATATGTAAAACAGAATTAATTTCTTGTCATACTCGAAAGTTATTCTCATCTTATATCATCTAATTAAAAACTAGTTATATCTTCTATTTTACCATAATGCCTCCATTTGTCTATTCGTTCAAACAGATAGTGACCTTAATCAACTTCTGCCATAAGTAATCACATTAATAAAATACCTTTGTTACAAACAAACTCAATGTTCAAATTAACATACATTATTGTACAAAAAAGACTTCCTCTACAAGTAAGCCTTTTTCATTAAGCCTTGAAAAACTTTGAATAATTTATCTTGTACTAGCCTAGCAAGGTAAATAACTCAAATCTAATTTGATTTTCTAACCACTTTTTATGAAATCGGCTCATTACAGCAATTTAAATATAAGAAGGTCTACTGGGAAACCCTGATTTTACCCTCGAAAATTAGATATTGGAAATGGAAGTGGTTATCTCGACAATATCCATCTATTCTTACTTAGCCTCAAGACCTTAAATATTGATTCTATGAAGCCCACAATACAAGCTTATTGTTGTTTTGTGTTGATGTTGCATTTATCTCTGAGTTAGACTAATTTTAATATGTTCATTTAAACGGTTAAGGTAGCGTGGCATTAAAAATTCTATTCTCTTTATCAATCGTTACCTGTCCACCAAGTATTTTAACAAATTCCACGAATTTAACTTTTAATTCATATTTGTGTGTATCGCCGTTTATCTGTACATTAAAAAGTCCATTTTTCCATCCTTCACCATTGACTAAGGGGTAATAAAAGTTTATATATGAATTATCTATATATTTGAAAATATCAATCTTTTTATCTAAATAATAACTATCTGTTACCTC
>JAEWZA010000042.1 GCA_023395575.1 Bacillota bacterium | reverse complement strand
CAATAGAAGTATAATAGCAAAAAGTGAAGTGTTTTTTTCTACTTCAACAAATCTCCATAAAAAGTAAACTAGATAAGGAAGTAATATAGCTATAACCATTCTAGGTAAATTACCTTCACAAAAAAATATTCTAAAATTTTCAGGCATAAAAAACCATATAACTCCTAAAAAAGAGCATATTACTATTCTTCGGGAAGATATCCCCCAAAGTAGCCAACCTATTCCGCCTACAAAAAATGATAATCCGGTAAAAAGATAATACGCATTTATGATGTTCCCGCCCGAAAGGTATTGAAGTCCTGCCATAATATAATAAGGAAGTGGTGCCCAATACCGATAGGGCTGGAGGCCATTATACCAAAGCTCTGTATATAAGGGGTAGTAGTTTCCGTTTTTAATGTTTTTGTACATTAAGTCTGATTTAAACAGATGACCCCACATATCGTTACCAGATGCAAAATAGTTTTGAGTTTTCATTACATACATCAGGGCAATTGATATTAGAGCTAAAAAAGAAACAATAGCAACTATTCCAAGTACTAACTTAATATTAATTTTAGTTTTTTGTAATTCTGTGTTTTCCATGAGAATCCCCTTATAATATAAGCTTAGTTATTCAACTTTAGAATATAAGTATATCGGTGGGGGGAATATCAATGGTTATGGAAATTATCTAACTTTTCATTTAATAAGGTCTCCCACACCTAGAATATTTAATTGCGAAAGCTGAATTAGTTATTTATCGTCTAACAAATTTTTTATAATACTCTCAGCAATATCATCAGCGGTAAGCAGACAATGACTTATATAATGCTGGTATTGCATTCTTTGTGAATCAATATTGTCCATATTTGTGTCACTTTCTTCAGAGAGTAGATTAATTACGTAGGATCTAGTAGGAGTTTCACTAATTTCAATTAGTAATAGAATCCAACCTTCACAATTTACTAATTCACGTATCCTGTCTTTAAAATAAGTACAGATATTTTCCAATGTAGGATTTATTGTATTAAAGGGTTCCACATCATTTAAATATTTATCCTGATACTCATCTAGCAGTGATTCAATATGCGTTTCAATTGAAGAAAATTTAACAAATTCATTACGCATTTTTAGTAAGTGAATTGAAATCTCCCATGTATGAGGGTGTCTGCTTCCAGAATCTCCATTGATGTATATAGAATGGCTTGCATTTAAATAAAATTTAAATTTAAATTGTTGATGTCTTTTTTCTGTCATAAATATGTTTACGCCCAACATTTCATAAAAACATCAAGGGAATATGAGTCTCCCTGACATAAATGGCATGGGGCGGGTACCTCCTTCATTTTTTATTATTTCCACAACATTTTGACTCTCTATATCTTTCTACAAGTCTGTACAATTGCTTTCTTAAATAATATAGGCAAAAGAATGGAATTATAACAGATAAGCTTTTGCTAAATAAAAAGTTTAGGTTATCTGTTAATGTATTAAATAAATGGCTGTTTCCAATGTAAATTAGCACATCTGCCAATGATAAGCCAAATAGAAAGGTTATGAAATATATAATAAATCCTGCTGCACCATAGTCAAAATTAAATACAAATTTTATAGATAGCAAATAGTGTAATACGGCTCCAGATATCACACCAATCGTGTTTGCAGCTACAATGTTTATATTAAAAATTCTGTGTAATATCCAAACAATTGATACATCAACCACCGTTACTATTATAGAGAAACATAAATATAATAGTAATGGTGGTATTTTTTTATGCAAATATAACACAATTATATTCATATCCTTTCTTTAGCGCTTTTTCAGCTTATTAGAGTTTTTTTCAGCTAAAGTTTTATTCTCCTCTGTATATGAAGCCGGGATAGAGTCAGCTTTTTCATATAACAAAATTACATCTGTTTTCACAGAACTATTAAACTTCATTAATATATTAGACCAAGCATTCAAAAGTTTTGTTTGCAAAGCTTTTGCAGATTTATAATGGGTTCTGAAAAGTAAGATTGTAAGCTCATTGTCTTGAGTTTTAGCAAGTATACCATTCTGAGGTAGCAATTTTTTTAGTACAGGTGATAACTCTGACATCAAACTATCAAAAGATATATTTTCAGGAATAGATAAATCAATAACTATTTTACTAATAGGGAATAGCTGTGATTTTTCTAATTTATTAATTAAGGAATCAAAAACCTTTTTGCTGTAAATATTTGTATCCTTATTGTATAATAAATCTAATTCTGAAATATTTGCAGTAGTAAGCCTTTCTATTTTTTGATTTTTTGATTGTATAAATTTTTTTAAGAGTTGTATCTCATCATCTTTCTTATCAATAATTATTATATTTACTATAACAATTGAAAAAAGAAGCAAACATAATGCTACTATTGTAATGATTGAATAAGAATTATGCTTATAAATATAGCTTGAATCAACAATATAGGTTTCAGTTGTGCACAAGCCTATAGAATAATCTGTACCATTGACTTCAAAAAAAGCTACTGAGGTTAATTTATTCTCGCCTACCTCTGATTCTGAAAATAAAACAGAGCCGATTGCTTTGTCGGAGAATAATGTAATCAAGGGGTCAATATTTTTCCCTCCATACATCTTATAGGATTTTAATAGCATATTAATGTCTTTAATCTTTAACTGCCTAGTTTCATTATCATCTCTGAAAAATATAATTTTATTTTCTTTTGTAAAGAACCAATAACGATTTGCTGATGTGACCGAGTTTTTTATAATGTTTTTAATTACAGCCTGCTCGTTATCTGATTGTGAAGAAAGTACATTTATGGCTTGTTTTTCAATTTGTGAAACTAATAGTTCCTGTTCCTTTCCAAAACTCATTGTTAAAGACTCTTGGTTTTGTTTGAGAACTTTTGTTTCAAATATTATTGTTGCAGCACAAAATAAAAGGGATAGTATTATAATAAATAAATATTTTGATTTGGTATGCAATAATGTATTCATGTAGTTTCACCCTTATATCGTAATCTCCGTAATCTAAATGCAAGGTTAATACTGTTAATAGAGGTACTAAAAATATCCATTTTACTCTTGCCCTGCTTAAAATCGTATCTCAATTCAAAAGGTACTTCACTAAAGCTTGCTCCAATAATGCTAAGCTTGTACAATAGCTCTGCCATGCAAGAGAATCCTGTTTCCTCCACTAATTTATCACCGAAATAGTCAAGGGCTTTCTTTAAAATTTCATTTTTGTAAAGTCGATATCCGCAGGTATAATCCTTTACATCCTTAACATCAAATAAAAATTGATATACACATTTTGCACAATTGCTTATAAAAATACGGTGTTTTGAAAGGCCGTGAATATAAGAGCCTTTTTGATATCTAGAAGCAATTACAACATCTGCATATCTTGAGTCCTTATCCAAGCAGGCTTTATTAAGCATGTCCACTATGTATTTTGGATCGTGAGTATTATCACAATCCATCAGGCAGGTAAATACACTATTAGGACGATTTTTTAAAACATATGTAATTGCAGTTTTTAGTGTCTCTCCTAGCCCTTTATTTTGGGTATGATTTATAAGTGTAAAATTATTGTATTTTTTTTCTAATATCTCACCGATATTCTTTGTATTATCACTGCTACCGTCATTTACAACAACGATATGCAGGGATAAAGCAAACTTTTCCCAAAGAGGAAGTTTTAAATCCTGCCACTTATTTATTAAAACTTCTAGATTTCCTTCCTCATTGTAAGCTGGCAGCAAAACAGTTAATTCATTCATTGTTATACCTACTTTTCATTTTTTCTATGAACTTTGATATATGAGCAAAGTCTGAATATAAAACCTTAGTAAGTCCTTTCCACTCATCTGTAAGCGTTTTTGTTTTCCAACTACTGTCACCTTTTATGCTATTGATTATGCCTGCAAAGCGAATCCAGAATACTATAAAGCTGAATATTGGCAATAAAGCAACTGCATACCACTTTTTTCGATAATATTTTCTTAATTCTCTGAATTGCTTTAGCAAAATCAAGACATCAAAGTAAAATAAAAATGCGGATAATATGTATAGAAAAAGTATTAATACAAGTGATGCGGCAACCAGCTGTGGTGAATAATTCATAAATATCAAGCAGATTAGTGCAAAATACCATATCATACGCGGAAACGCAAAGGTATGATCGTATATAAAG
>JAEWZA010000489.1 GCA_023395575.1 Bacillota bacterium | reverse complement strand
GTATAATATTACAATTCTCTTTGAATTCCTGTCAATCTATCATACCATAATTGTTCTACAATATTAAAAAATTTTTAATGAGAAATAATATTACAAATAAATACTGATTTAATATTGATTATATTTTATTGATTATATATTATTATAGTAAATTAATAATAATTAGCCCAAACTTCGCAGTTGAATATACTTCTTAAAGCCTAATATATCAGGTGTGGTAGCAATATCAGATGAAAAGCCAAATATTTTCATGAAATAAGTTAGTTTACTTAACAATATACCATTGGTAATTTTACCGTACCAATAGATTTTTATGTCTAAGTTTGAGTAATAACATTATGTCCAGCATAATTTTAAATAAAATCTTGGAGGCAAATAACCTATATGAGTCAACACTATTATACTGAAAACCCAGATTCAGAAATAAAAGAAAAAACCTTTATCGAGAATTTATCTGGTTTACAATTAAAATTCACGTCAGTAAGTGGGGTGTTTTCCTTTGGCACTAAAATTGATAAAGCTTCCTGTAATTTAATTAAGAACTTTAACCCCAGTGGAAAGACTGTGCTCGATATTGGCTGCGGTTATGGGGCTATCGGTCTTTATATTAAAGCTTTCTTTCCCTCACAAAAGGTTACTATGATTGATATAAATAACAGAGCTTTAGACTATGCTCAAAACAATGCAAAAACAAATAAACTTGATGTTGAAGTTTTAAACAGTAATTTATTTTCTTCCTTATCAGATAGAATATTTGACGATATAGTTTCAAACCCTCCTATAGCTGCAGGAAAGGAATTAAACACACATTTAATTGAAGAAGCATATCAACACTTATCAGAAAATGGCTCACTGTGGCTAGTAGCTTTTCATAATAAGGGCGGTTCCACACTTAAAAACATAATGATGAATGTTTTTGGAAATGTTTCAGACATAGATAAAAGCGGAGGAATTAGAGTATACAAAAGTATTAAAAACACATAACTATAATTATAAGCAGCTTTTACAATCTGCTGTATTTATTCTATAGCAAAAATACTAAGAATGCTTCTGACATAAATCATTGATTATATCAAAAGCTTCATCTACTGTTAATGGTAGATTTTCTACATTTAGGCCTTGTTTCATTAGAGAGTACATCAGTTCTGTCACTTGTGGCACATCTAATCCAAGGCTTTTAACCTTATCCACCTTACTAAATACGTCTTTTGGTGTTCCATCTAAAACAATACTTCCATTATCAATTATAATAAGCCTATTAGCTAATGCAGCTTCATCCATGTGGTGTGTAATGTGTACTACAGTTATATTTTCTTCTTTATTCAGCTTTCTCAAAATATTTATAACTTCTTTACGTCCTACTGGGTCTAACATCGAGGTGGCTTCGTCTAAAATAATACACTGTGGCTTCATCGCAAGAATTCCTGCAATTGCAACACGTTGCTTCTGACCTCCAGATAAAAGATGAGGTGCGTTCTCTTTTAAATGACTGATACCTACTGTCGCTAAGGCATCATCTACTCTTGTTCTAATTTCACTAGTCTCTACCCCCAAATTTTCAGGACCAAACGCAACATCTTCCTCAACTGTAGTCGCAATTATTTGATTGTCTGGATTCTGAAATACCATTCCTGCTGTACTTCTTATATTCCAGATATTGCTTTCATCCGCCGTATCCATTCCCATAACTAAAACTCTGCCCATCTTAGGTATTAATAAAGCATTTAATAGCCTTGCCATTGTAGATTTGCCAGAACCGTTTCTTCCTAGAACAACTACAAACTCACCCTTTTGAATATTAACACTAATGTCCTTAATTGCTTGAATATCATTACCGATATCGTCATATACAGTATATGAATAATTAACATTATTTACTTCAAAAATATTGTTTTTCACAAACTACCTCCAGAACTGTTTCATAATACCACTATTACCTGCTTTCAATTATGTTACATTGTTTGTTATAACTTCAGCTAAAATAAAATTTATATCGAGAGTAGACTAAAATCTGCAATTTGCTCTTCATCAACAAACATAGCTGGCAAAATTATATAAATATAGGGACTAAGCACTCTTTAGTGCCTAATCCCCAATTTTAGTTTTATGATTACTAAATAGCCATAGTTGGCATATCAACAGTGCTAATGTTTATGCACCACTTAAACAAGCTCTAAGATTACCATTTCAGCAGCATCGCCTCTTCTTTGTCCTATCTTGTAAATTCTAGTGTAACCACCATTTTTACCTTTATACTTAGGAGCAATCTCATCAAAAAGCTTATCTGTGATATTAATGTTCTTGCCATCAGCTGTTGTTGGTCTGTATACCCAATTCATCATAAGTCTTCTTGCATGAAGTCTTGAAGGATTGTCAACAGTCACCATCTTTTCACTTATTTCTCTATCTATAACTAGATACTTATTACCATTCTTTGAAGTCTTAGAATCAGTAAGCTTATTACCCTTACTATCAACTTTAGCGCTACTTGCCTTTACTGATTTTGAAGTAAAGTTATCAGCTTCTTTAACTGCTAGTGTAATAAGTTTTTCTGCAATATTTTTAACTTCTTTAGCTCTCGCCTCAGTAGTTTGAATTCTACCACTTACAAATAAGGCTGTTGTCAGATTCTTTAAAATTGCTTTTCTTTGGTCTGACGGACGACCTAATTTTCTATAACCTGGCATTACTATCCCTCCTTGCTCATTATTTTAACGAATACAATTTAATATTTATCAATCAACTAAATAATATTGAAATATCAATTTAGATGAACATTCAGAAATTACTCTTCACTAGGAGTTAATACAAGTCCAAGTGCTTGTAGTTTTTGAAGAACCTCTTCAAGAGATTTTCTACCAAGATTTCTTACCTTCATCATATCCTCTTCGGTTTTGTTAGTAAGATCTTCTACAGTATTTATTCCAGCTCTTTTCAGACAGTTGTATGATCTAACAGATAAATCAAGCTCTTCAATAGTCATTTCGAGAACTTTTTCTTTCTTAGTCTCTTCTTTTTCTACCATAATTTCTGTATGCTTTGCTTGGTCAGACAAATCAACAAATAAATTCAAATGTTCACTTAGAATCTTTGCACCAAGGCTTATAGCCTCATCTGGATTTATACTTCCATCAGTCCAAACTTCTAATGTAAGCTTATCATAGTCTGTAATCTGTCCAACACGAGTATTTTCTACAGTATAGTTAACCTTTTTAACTGGAGTATAAATAGAGTCCACAGGAATTACGCCAATTGGCTGTCCTGCTTGCTTATTTTTATCAGCAGCTACATAACCTCTACCTACACTGATTACTAACTCCATATAAAATCTATGGTCACCATTAAGTGTTGCAATATGAAGGTCTGGATTTAAAATTTCAACATCCTGATCTGTGATAATATCACCAGCCGTGATTGGCCCTTCACCATTTGCATCAATGTAAATAACCTTAGATCCCTCTGTATGCATTTTTAATGAAAGAGACTTAATATTAAGTATAATCTCTGTAACATCTTCAACTACACCTGGAACTGTAGAGAACTCATGCAATACTCCATCAATCTTAATTGAATTAACAGCTGCACCAGGTAATGAAGATAACAGTATCCTTCTTAAAGAATTACCAAGAGTAATACCATAGCCTCTTTCTAAAGGTTCAACTATAAACCTGCCATAAGTGTTATCATCACTATTAGATACACATTCTATTCTAGGTTTTTCTATTTCTATCACCAAGAACCCTCCCTTAACAACATTTTTATTTTTTGAGGGCAACTGATTCTAACAAACAATCCTCATAGAGAATTATTAATAAAATAATTCTTTCAGTTGCTTCCAAGTCAATTAGCATTTTGTGAATTATTACTTGGAGTACAACTCTACGATTAAGTGTTCCTTGATTGGCAAATCAATATCTTCTCTTGCAGGAAGAGCGGCAACTTTTCCTACTAAGTTTTCGGCATCAAACTCAAGCCATTTTGGTACTACTTTTCCACCAGCAATATCGCTTATTGACTTTATTTTTGGTGAACTCTTAGTCTTATCTGCAACCGTTATAACATCTCCAACCTTTAATAAATATGATGGAATGTTTACACGCTTACCATTTATTTTAAAGTGACCATGAGTAACTAACTGTCTTGCTTCTGGTCTTGATGTTGCTAGACCTAATCTATAAACAGCGTTATCAAGTCTTGTTTCAAGAATTTGTAATAGGTTTTCACCTGTAATTCCAGTACGTCTTCTTGAAGCCATTTCGAAATATTTGCTAAATTGGCTTTCTAATACGCCATAGAATCTTCTAACTTTTTGCTTCTCACGAAGCTGTATGCCATATTCAGACATTTTCTTTCTTGCCTGTCCATGCTGTCCAGGAGCATACGCCCTTTTTGATATAGAACATTTATCAGTATAGCATCTCTCGCCTTTTAAGAATAACTTTTCGCCTTCTCTACGACAGAGTCTACAAACTGCCTCTGTATATCTTGCCATTTAAGTTTACACCTCCATTTTAATAAACCAATTATACTCTTCTACGCTTAGGTGGTCTGCAGCCATTATGAGGAATTGGTGTTACATCCTTTATAAGGCTCACTTCTAACCCTGCAGCTTGTAACGCTCTTATAGCTGCTTCTCTACCTGCTCCAGGTCCCTTTACGTAAACTTCAACAGTCTTAAGTCCATGTTCCATTGCAGCCTTTGCAGCAGTCTCAGCTGCCATCTGAGCTGCAAATGGAGTGCTCTTTCTTGAGCCTCTGAAACCAAGTCCACCTGCACTCGCCCATGATAGAGCATTTCCTGCAGTATCTGTCAAGGTAACAATTGTATTATTAAAAGATGAACGGATATGAGCAGCTCCACGTTCAATATTTTTACGCTCTCTTCTCTTTCTGGTAGTCCTTTTAGCACCAGCAGTTTTTGTTGCCATGTGTTCGCAAACCTCCTTTAACTATTTCTTTTTACCGCTAACAGGCTTTGAAGGCCCTTTTCTAGTCCTCGCATTAGTCTTTGTGCGTTGACCTCTAACGGGAAGACCCATTCTATGTCTTCTTCCTCTATAGCATCCTATTTCTATAAGACGCTTAATATTCAATGCAATTTCTCTTCTTAGGTCACCTTCAACCTTAAACTCTTTGTCGATAACATCTCTAAGTTTATTTACTTCATCATCAGTCAAATCTCTAACTCTAGTATCTGGATTAATGCTAGTCTTTGTAAGTATTTCATTAGACTTTGCTTTTCCAATTCCAAAGATATAAGTGAGACCAATTTCTACCCTTTTTTCTCTGGGCAAATCCACTCCGGCAATACGTGCCATCTTATCTTACACCTCCAATAAAATTCTCCTGTAACAGAATACTTTTTAAGCCTTTGGCTTTTTTATGCGAAATACATATATTCAATAGAAAATGTATTACTCGCATTTTTCTTACTAACCTCCACGCCGAGTTTCGGCACAAAAATTAGTAAAGTAACGTGGCGGTACGAAAGATTTTACTCTTATACCCTCCAAGTTCTTTCAAGCTAATTCTCCACCGTATGGTCCATAATGTAGTCAAAACGCCATTCCCATAGGCACCATGTCCATACGATATCGTCAAATATTTAAAATATCAGCAAGAAAAACAAAGAATTGGGATAACTCAATTAAATAGAAATTCGATGAATGTATTTCCATGAATTGAAAATTCATTGTTCAGCCGCTTCTTGATGAGATTTTACGAAGTTAAAAATACATAGTAGGTTTAAATTAACCCTGTTTCTGCTTGTGCTTTGGATTTTCGCAGATAACCATAACTCTGCCTTTTCTCTTAATAATCTTACACTTTTCACATATAGGCTTAACTGATGGTTTAACTTTCATTACAATAACCTCCTTATGGTAAGAAAAAAAAATTTACATATATTATTTTAAATCTTATATATTAATAATACCTTTTCTTTTTAGTCAAAGACCATAATACAAAGGTATGTATTATTTAGCTCTCCAAGTAATTCTTCCCCTTGTGAGATCGTATGGTGATAATTCAAGAGTAACCTTATCTCCAGGAAGAATCCTTATAAAGTTCATCCTTAACTTACCTGAAATATGAGCAAGTACCTTGTGCCCATTCTCTAGTTCTACTTGAAACATTGCATTTGGTAATGACTCAACAACAGTCCCTTCAACCTCTATAACATCATCTTTTGCCAAACTAACACCTCCTCCAAAGGGTCGAAATATCTATATAAATTAAAATATTAAAGCAGATAATCATTCATCTGATTTAGGTGAATTTTGTATCTCAACAATTGCCTTTCTAATATCGGCATTTGTAATTCTAATATCAGATGATATCTTCTGAACTATCGTGTCAATAATATCTTTTGTAATAACTAAGTGTTTGATTTTTTTCTTCTTTGGATTTTCAACTCTTCTAAGATCACCATCGCTAATATAAACGTAATTAGCATCTATAATCTCTGTAACTATAAAAACCTTTCCAACGTCTCGCCCTGCTTTTGAAATTACAACCTGTCCCAGGACTACATTCAAACTTAGTCACCTCAATAATCTAGATTTGCAATCAAACCAATTATAAATTATACATCAAATTAAAAATAATAACAATAGCTTATTAAAAAACTTTTTAGAACTTTGTCAATATTAATGGGCCATTATTTGTTATTGCTACAGTGTTTTCATAATGAGCTGAAAGTGAACTATCTGCTGTAACAACTGTCCAGTTATTCTCTAAAACCTTAACAGGGTACTCTCCAGCATTTATCATCGGTTCAACAGCGATTGTCATTCCATTTTCTAATTTTATGCCCCTGCGCTTTGTTACATAATTCGGTATCTCAGGCGGCTCATGCATTTGAGTTCCAATACCATGACCCACAAAATCTCTAACAACCGAAAAACCTGCACTTTCAGCGTATTTTTGAATTTCAGCTGAAATATCTTTGATGTGATTTCCAATTACCATTTGCTTAAGTCCCTCAAAAAAACATTGTTTAGTCACATCAATTAATTTCTGTGCATTCTCAGATATTTTACCTACCGCAAAAGTCCTAGCAGCATCAGCATGATATCCATTATAATATACACCAACATCTATGCTAATAATATCGCCATCTTTTAGCTTATTTAAACCTGGTATACCATGTACCACTTGTTCATTGACTGATGCACATATACTAGCAGGAAAAGGTGGCACTCCTGGAATCCCTACATCGTATCCTTTGAAAGATGGAATAGCATTTTTTTTAATTATATGTTCTTCAGCAATTCTATCCAATTCCTTGGTTGTAACCCCAGGAACTGTGTGCTTTTTTATAATTTGAAGAGTTTCATATAGAATCTCTCCTGACCTTCTCATCTTATCAATTTCTGCCTGTGACTTAATAGTAAACATAACTTAAATCTCCAATGCCTTCAAAACTCTTTCAGTAGTATCTTTAACTTCCTCTGCGCCTTCAGCAATCACAAGTTTATTTGCTTTTTTGTAATAATCAATCAATGGCTGTGTTTGCTTATGATATGTTTCTAATCTATTTAATACTGTTTCGGCTGAATCATCAGCTCTTTGAATAACCGCTGAATTGCAAACATCACATATGCCCTCAACCTTAGTTGGATTAAAAACAATATTATATGTAGCACCACAACTTGTACATACACGCCTTCCTGACATTCTCGCAATGATGTCCTCATCTTTAACATCTATTAAGAGAGCTAAATCAATAGAAGTATTCATTTCATTTAAAACTTTATCCAAATATTCTGCTTGAGGGATTGTTCTTGGAAACCCATCCAATATATATCCTTTAGCACAATCATCATTTCCTAATCTGTCCTTTACAATTTCTACAGTGAGTTCATCAGGAACAAGTTCACCATTATCCAAATATTCCTTTACTTTAATACCCAATGGTGTATTACCCTTTATATTTGCTCTGAAAATATCGCCAGTAGAAATATGTGGTATTTCCAATTTCTCTGATATTATTTTTGCTTGTGTTCCCTTGCCGGCACCAGGCGCTCCTAATAGTATAATTTTCATATTTATGTCCACACCACTTATTGGATTAAGAATTTATTAATTTACTAGCGTGGACTTGCTCCCCCCTTTATTACTAAATTTATTCCTTTTATTCTACAACCTTTTATTACTATTTTAAAAATACCTAATACTAAGTTTAGGGTCTATGACGTATCATAAACCCCAAACAATTATTTAAACATAAATTTACTACATATTAATATTTGGTTTTAAACAGAATTACTCTAAGAATCCTTTATAATGTCTAGTAAGCATTTGTGACTCAATCTGTCTAACTGTATCAAGTGCAACACCTACTAAAATCAATACGCTTGTTCCTGCAAACCATACACCTTGTACCCCAGTAACTGCACCAATTAAATATGGGAACAATGTAATTACAGCGAGGAAAAGTGCACCAAACCAAGTTATTCTATTTAGAACCTTAGCAATATAATCAGATGTTGGCTTACCAGGTCTGATACCAGGAATAAACCCACCGTTTTTCTTCATATTATTTGCCAGCTCAATTGGATTAAACTGAACATATGTGTAGAAGAAAGTAAATGCAACGATAAGTATGCCATAGAAAATTGCATATGACCAATGTGATGGCCAATCTTTCATAAATACAAGAAATGCATTTGTTGAATTTGAACCAAAAAATCCAACTAAAGTTGATGGTAGCATCATAATAGACATGGCAAATATTATTGGAATAACACCAGCCCAATTTACCTTAATAGGCAAATGAGTGCTCTGACCTCCATATACCTTTCTGCCAACAACCCTTTTTGCATACTGTACTGGTATACGCCTCTCAGCTTGGTTAACCCAAACTACACAAGCAATTACAAGAACAAATACTAGCAAAATTGCAATAATACTAACTATTCCAATGAATCCAGTACCAAGATTTCCAATTTGGTAATTGTTAATAAGATACATAATACCTGTTGGAGCAGATGAAACTATACCTGCAAAAATTAGCATTGAAATACCATTACCAATACCATATTCTGTGATTTGCTCACCAAGCCACATTAAAAATGCAGTACCAGCAGTAAGTGTAAGTGTAACTGTAATGAAGGATATAACGTTTAGTCCTGAAACAAGTGAAGATTTCAAACCAACTGTAATAGCTGTTGCCTGAAAAAATGCTAATATAACTGTCACATATCTTATCCATTGGCCAATCTTTTTTCTACCTTCTTCGCCTTCTTTTGATAATTGCTCAAGTTTAGGTATCGCAATAGTCAAAAGCTGCATTATAATCGATGCATTGATATATGGTGTAATACTCATTGCGAATATAGTTGCATTTGCAAAAGCACCACCACCGATTACATTAAGAAAATTAAATAGTTGTCCTCCGCTGTTTATAAGACTTTCAAATGCAGATGAGTCAAGATACGGAACAGGAAGTCTTGAACCTAATCTAAAAATAATAAGCAAACCTATTGTAATAAGTAGTTTCTTTCTCAAATCAGGAATTTTCCAGGAATTCTTAAGTGTTTCCAACATACCACCCACGTTATACCACCTCGACCTTTCCTCCTACAGCTTCTATCTTTGTAATAGCTGTCTTCGTAAATTTAGCCGCCTGAACTGTTAATTTCTTATTTAATTCACCATTGCCTAAAATAACTACTCCATCAATAATCTTTTTAGCAAGGCCTGATGATTTTAAAAGCTCCTCATTTACAACAGTACCGTCTTCAAATATATTCAATTGAGAAATATTTATTTCTGTATACTTATTTGCAAACTCATAGTTATTAAATCCTCTTTTTGGCAATCTCATATATAGAGGCATTTGACCACCTTCAAAACCAGGTCTAACACCGCCACCAGCACGTGCATTTTGTCCTTTATGACCTTTGCCGCCTGTTTTACCATTACCACTGCCTATACCTCTACCTTTTCTATTAGGTAGTTTTTTTGATCCAGGAGCAGGCTGTAATTCAAATAATTTCATTGACTACACCTCCCTTATATTTCTTCTACACTTATAAGATGTGAAACTTTATTAATCATACCTCTTATTTGAGGGTTATCATTTTGCTCAACAGAAGTATTGATTTTACCTAAACCAAGCGCTTTTACAGTTGCTTTTTGACTAGCAACAGCTTTATTTGTGCTTCGCTTTAGTGTTATCTTTAACTTAGCCATAAATGTTCCCCCTATCCTAGAATCTCTTCTGCATTTTTTCCGCGAAGTCTAGCAACATCTTCAACTGTCTTTAACTGAGCAAGACCTTTGATAGTAGCGTTAACCATATTGATAGGATTGTTTGATCCTAATGACTTCGTTCTAATATCACGTATTCCTGCAAGTTCAAGTACTGCTCTAACAGGACCACCAGCAATAACTCCTGTACCTTCTCCTGCTGGCTTTATCAATACTTTTCCTGCACCAAAGACTCCGATAGCTTCATGTGGAATTGTAGTATCAACTAATGGGACTTTGATAAGATTCTTTTTTGCATCTTCGATACCTTTACGAATAGCTTCAGGTATTTCAGCTGCTTTTCCCATACCGCTACCAACATATCCATTTTCATCTCCAACAACAACAAGAGCGCTGAATCTGAAATTTCTACCACCTTTAACAACCTTTGTTACACGACCTATATTAACAACTTTTTCTTTAAGTTCTCCTAAAGTGTTAGCATCAATTCGTTGCAATGTAATTCCCTCCTTCTCTTAGAAATCCAAACCTGCTTCACGAGCAGCATCTGCAAGTTCTTTAACTCTTCCATGATAGATATATCCGCCTCTATCAAATACAACTTGCTTTATACCCTTTTCAATAGCCTTAGTAGCTATTAATTTTCCAACTTCTTTAGCTGCTTCCTTATTTCCACCGTTAGCAACTTTTCCTTTAATAGCTGAATCAAGGGTTGAAGCGGATACAAGAGTATTACCATTTGTATCATCAATAATTTGAACATAGATATTGTTTAAACTTCTAAAAACGTTCATTCTTGGACGTTCTTGAGTTCCACTGATCTTTTTACGTACTCTTACGTGCTTTCTTATTCTAATATCGTTCCTATTTGGCTTATTAATCATTTACTCTCATCTCCTTTCTACTTTTTACCCTTGCCGCCTGACTTACCTTCTTTACGTCTGATAACTTCAGTATCATATTTAATACCTTTACCCTTATATGGTTCAGGTAATCTCTTTCCACGAATCTTTGCTGCCCACTCTCCAACAGCTTGCTTGTCAATACCTCTAACAATAATTTTGTTAGGTGCAGGTACTTCAGTTGTAATTCCATCTGGATCATCCATCTCAACTGGATGAGAGTATCCTAATGTTAATACTAGCTTTTTACCTTGCTTTTGAGCTCTGTAACCAACACCGTTTATTTCAAGGTTCTTTGAATAACCATTAGTTACACCTTCAACCATATTGTTTACTAGAGTTCTAGTTAAACCATGAAGTGCTTTATGCATTTTAATATCGGAAGGTCTCTCAACTAATATTTGATCGCCTTCAATTTTTATAATCATATCTTTGTGGAACCCTTTTACTAATGTTCCTTTTGATCCTTTTACAGTCAATACATTGCTACCATCTAGCTTTACATCTACTCCCTTAGGAACAGCTATTGGTAACTTTCCTATTCTTGACATTTCATTTACCTCCAGTTCTTAAAATTATGAGCAAACAATTGCCCTTTTCAGACCTTTTCATCGGGCTACTATAAATAGCCTGTGACTGGCATACAGCCAGGAAAAACACAAAGTGTTTTTCCTGACGCTATTTTTCGTAAGAAAAATTGCGTCTCTTACCAAACGAATGCTAGTACCTCTCCGCCTACGCCTTCAACTCTAGCTTTCTTGTCAGTCATTATTCCCTTTGAAGTTGAAATTATAGCTATTCCGAGACCACCTAATACTTTAGGCAATTCTTCTTTACCAGCATATACTCTCAAACCAGGTTTGCTTATTCTTTTTATTCCAGTTATAACATTTTGCTTGTTATTTGTATACTTTAAATTAACTCTAATAACACCTTGCTTACCGTCATTCATTTCTTCAAAATTCTTTATATAACCTTCTTCCAGCAATATAGTTGCTATTGACCTTTTAAGGTTGGAAGCGGGTATATCAACTGATTCATGTTTAGCAGAACCTGCATTTCTAATTCTGGTTAACATATCAGCGATTGCATCAGTGATTTGCATATGTTTAACCTCCTTCCAAAGACTATTACCAGCTTGCCTTCTTAACGCCAGGTATTTGACCCTTGTACGCCAACTCTCTAAAGCACAAACGGCAAATTCCAAATTTTCTAATGTATGCATGTGGTCTACCACATAATTTACATCTATTGTAACCTCTAGTACTAAACTTAGGTGTACGCTGTTGCTTTACTATCATAGACTTCTTTGCCATGCCTTAAATCCCTCCTTAATTCTGGCTGAATGGCATACCGAGTAATTTCAAAAGCTCTTTTGCCTCTTCATCACTCTTTGCCGTCGTTACAAAAACTATATCCATTCCTCTAACTTTATCAACCTTATCATATTCAACTTCAGGGAATATAAGCTGTTCTTTAATTCCTAATGAGTAATTACCTCTGCCATCAAATGAATTATTTGAAACACCTCTAAAGTCTCTTACTCTAGGTATAGCAACATTGAAGAGTTTATCAACAAACTCATACATTCTTTCGCCTCTTAATGTTACCTTGCAACCAATATTCATTCCTTGTCTTAACTTGAACGCTGCTACTGACTTCTTTGCCTTAGTTACAACTGGCTTTTGTCCTGTAATTAGCGTCATATCACTAACAGCTGAATCCATTGCTTTAGGATTATCCTTAACTTCGCCAACGCCCATGTTAAGAACTACTTTTTCAAGCTTTGGTATCTGCATGCAACTACTATATTTAAACTTTGTCTGCAAAGCTGGAACTGCTTCAGATTTATATTTATCTTTTAACCTTGCCACTCACGTTACCTC
>JAEWZA010000480.1 GCA_023395575.1 Bacillota bacterium | reverse complement strand
AACTTTCGCACATAAAAATTATTGGTGCGGTAGCATTATCAATGGTTTGTTGACAAAACAATTGCTAGAATTAGTAATGATTCATGCAATTATTTTTAACCCAACTTTCCATTGATAATGCTACCACACCTGATATTACTAGACTTTAAGTGGAATATTCAACTGCGAAAGTTGATTAAATATACTATTTCTATCATAACTTTAATACCAAACACAACATTGATATATTACTGCTGCTGGCTATTCTTGCAACAAGTCTTGGTATACATAAATTATTGTTTTACAACAGCTTCGTATATAAATATCGTCACTAATCTTGAACCGTAATTGACTTTAGCTGGCTTATGCGGCCTTTTGTGCATATAAAATAAGCCGTAACTCATCATTACGGCTAACCTAAAAAATAAATACTTATTATTAATAATAAACAATTGCAATAGATTTTTAAAGATAATAACTAACTTTTTTTTATTTATTACCTGATTTTAATATTTTCCCATTCTTTACAAAGAAATCAATACCCGAATAAATAGTTACTATAACTGCTAAAAACATTAAATAAGCGCCTATAGGTATATCTGTTATCAATGAAAACGGCCAATTTTCCAGTAAACACACTGATACAGCTACTGTTTGCAATACCATCTTAATTTTACCGGAATTATTAGCAGCAATAACCTGTCCCTCAGCTGCCGCTATAGAACGAAATCCTGTAACCAACAATTCTCTAGATATAATTATCATCGCTGCCCAACCGGTTATAACTTCATTTTGAACCAAAGCTATTAAAGCAGCTGTAATCAACAACTTATCTGCAATAGGGTCAAGAAACTTTCCCAGAGCTGTCACTAGTTTACGCTTTCGTGCTATATAACCATCTACACCATCGGTACTTGCCGCCAAGATAAAAATAAACGCAGCTATATAATTTCCTGTTCCATTAATAAATCTATTAATAGCTAACATTTCATCTTTAAGAAACTTTAGCAAGGGAAAATTTACAGTAGCATCAGGAATTGGAATTAAAAAAATCATTAATAACGGCACTAATATAATCCTGGACACAGTAATTTTATTTGGTAAATTCATTTATGACCTCTCCTATCAAATCATATTCTTCAGCATTTAATATCCTTACATCCACAAAGTTTCCCAGCGAAAGGGGTTCACTGCTAGTAAAATAAATTAACCCATCAATTTCTGGGGCTTCTGCATAAGTACGTCCATAATAGAATATACCATCATCAGCAATTCCGTCAACAATTGCTTTGTATATTTTTCCAATTCTATTGCTATTTATTTTCTTACTAATAGCATTTTGAAGGTCCAATAATGTTTCTTGCCGTTTTAGTTTTAGCTTTTTATTTATTTGATTTTTCATTTTTGCAGCTGGTGTGCCCTTCTCCTTTGAATAAGTAAAAACACCTAGCCTATCAAACTTAAATTCATCGACAAAACTAACTAATTGCTCAAAATCCTCATCAGTTTCACCAGGAAATCCTACTATTATCGTTGTTCTAATAACTATATCCTTAACACACTCTCTAAGCTTGTATAGAGCTGTACGAATCTCGGAAATATTTCCACGGCGTCCCATAAGCTTTAAAATTTTATCTGATGCGTGTTGTATAGGAATATCTATATACTTACATACTTTTGGATTTGACGCAATTTCTTGAATTAACTGTTCATCAATCTCCTCAGGATAGCAATATAACAAGCGTATCCATTCAACACCTGTAATTTTTGATAACTTTTGTATAAGCTCAGGCAGCATTTTTCTGCCGTATATATCTATTCCATATCTAGTTGTATCTTGCGCTACTAGTACAAGCTCCTTAGCTCCATTTTTTGCTAATTGTTCAGCTTCATATATTAAAGCATCCATTTTTCTGCTTCTGTATTTACCCCTCAAATATGGAATTATACAATATGTGCATCTGTTATCGCAGCCTTCAGATATTTTTAGATAAACCGATTGCTTGCTAGAAGAAATAATACGCTCTTTATCAAGATAATCTACATCTTCAAGCTTACCGTAGGAAACGGTTTTCTCACCTTTGTACGCTTTATTTATTGTTTCTGCTATCTCTTCATAGTTACCAGTACCAAGTACTGCATCAACCTCTGGTATTTGCTCTAGTATAAGATCTTTATATCTTTCAGCCATACAGCCTGTAACTATTAGTATTTCACAATTTCTTTTCTTTTCCTCTGCCATCTCTAAAATAGTATTTATTGATTCCTGCTGTGCAGATTCTATAAATCCACAGGTGTTTACTATCAAAATATTTGCAAGTCCTTTATCATTAACAATTTCATACTCCGCTTTTGATAGTAATCCAAGCATTATTTCACTATCTACTAAATTTTTTGGACATCCTAAGGAAACAACGCCAATTTTTTTGTTCACAATTCTCTCCTCAAATATATATAATTTAATTGCATAGGTATATTTAAATAAAAACTCTAATAGAAATTATTTATTAATATTTAGAAATTGTCAATGTATTAAGAAAATTATTTTTAATTAATTAATATTTGATTACCAATCAACCATATAAAAAAAATTTATACTCAATTTTAACTGGGATAATTGTTACTCTCATCTGGTACAAATTTACTCATCACTCTAGATATTTGTGAATAGCTAAATCCTCTATTTGCTAAAAAAGACTTCATTTTTTTAATAGTTTTTTCATCACAAGAGATTATTTTTGAAAATTTCTTCTCTATAAGCTTATAAGCAATGCTATCTTCATCTAATTGGATTTCTTCGAAGGCCCTAATTATAGTTTCATCAGGAATACCTTTATAGCTTAATTCCATTGATAACATTTTTATTGACTTTGGCTGAAGCTTAGTTTTCTCTTTAATATATTTAATAGCATAATTGTAATCATTTATATAGTCTATCTGAATTAAGCAATCTATAACTTTATTAATTGTATCTTCTTTATATCCAAGTTCACAAAGCTTTTGATATACCTCACTTGAAGTTCTAAGTTTAAAAGAAAGATACTTAACAGCACATGATTTCGCTGCATCTAGCACCTCATAATTCAATATGAATTCTAAAGTCTCCGGCGTAATATCCTTACCTATATATAGGTCTAAAGCTTTAATGCGTTTTTGTGGCAAGCAAAAAGAAATATTGCCATCAACAAACACTTCAGCCATTGATGAAATACTTTTATTTACTTCAATAGATGTGATTATCACATTAATCCTCCTAAAAAACATCTTAGATATTTCAAATTGTGCTATAAATAAATTCCAAAAGGAATATGCTTTTTTATCTACACACAATAAATATGGAAGGGGCTGTTGCAAAACAAGACATAATATATATCAACAGTAAACTGCTTAAATAGTACTCCCGTGCAGTATATATCTATGTCTCACTCCCGAAATTGAAGCTTAAATAATTACGGTGAAGAACAAGCATTTCCGCCAACCGTATAACACAAGACATCCTGTCTTGATGCAATACTCACAGCTACTTACTTTCGCTGTATCGACTACAATACTTGTTCTTCACCTTCTATTTCTAGTATCTATTTCTAATCGAGCTTCGCAATTAGATATATATTGCTACTGCTTACTATTTCTAAGAAAGCTACAAATCCAAAAGCAATCAAAGCTTATTCATCAATCTCTTCTTCTTCCGTATTATCTATCTGCTCGGTCTGTGCAACTGTAGAAAAGTTACTTCTTACCATTTTTTCGATTTCAGCACAAATAGCTGGATTCTCTTTTAAATATTGCTTTGAATTTTCCCTTCCTTGACCTATACGTTGTCCGTTATATGAAAACCAAGCACCGCTCTTGTTTACAATTTCCATATTTACAGCAATATCAAGAATACTGCCTACTTTCGATATACCCTCACCATAAACAATGTCAAACTCCGCTTCTTTAAATGGTGGAGCAATCTTGTTTTTAACTACTTTAACCCTAGTTCTATTTCCTACTACTTCGTTCCCTTGCTTTAAAGATTCTATTCTTCTTACATCAAGACGAACAGATGAATAGAATTTTAGAGCCCTACCTCCAGGTGTCACCTCTGGATTTCCAAACATAATGCCTACTTTTTCACGTAGCTGGTTAATAAATATAGCGGTTGTCCTGGATTTGCTTATTATTCCAGCAAGTTTACGAAGTGCTTGAGACATCAGTCTAGCTTGCAACCCAACATGAGAATCTCCCATTTCTCCGTCTATCTCAGCTTTGGGAACTAAGGCTGCAACTGAGTCAACAACAATAATGTCTATTGCACCACTTCTAACAAGGGCTTCTGTAATTTCCAACGCCTGTTCACCTGTGTCTGGCTGAGATACTATTAAATTTTCTATATCAACTCCAAGATTTTTGGCATACTTAGGATCAAGAGCATGTTCAGCATCTATAAATGCAGCCTCCCCTCCCATCTTTTGAGCTTCAGCAATCATATGAAGCGCAACAGTGGTCTTACCAGAGGATTCCGGCCCATAAATCTCAACAATTCTTCCTCTAGGCACTCCACCAATTCCAAGTGCAATATCAAGGCTCAATGAACCAGTAGGGATAAACTCAACATTCATATGAGCGTTCTCTCCCAATTTCATAACAGAACCTTTTCCAAATTGTTTTTCGATTTGACCAAGAGCCATTTCTAATGCTTTTTTCTTTTCTAACATGCGATTTCCTCCTCACAATTTACGAACATTTGTTCTTTTTAAATTATATAGCTTTTTATCTTTATAGTCAACTAATAAAATAAATATTTTTAATTAAGTTTTTCAGAAGTCAATTACGATCGGCTGAAAGCCGATTGTTTGGGTTTGGGACTAAAACCACCTGAAATAAAAAACCATTTTAAACCCACACTGCGTTCAAAGTATTCTTTAAAGCATAACTCGCCTATAAGCGAAGGCTTTGAACCGTAAATTGACTTTGGCAATATTCAGCCAAAAATAAACCTTTCTAAAATATAGTTTATAGAGTTACATAGACTGTCTCAATGAAATAAATTCTCTCGTAATATCTCCAGTACTTGTTTCTATAAGCCATTGCTATATATTTTACTGCTTAATAAAAAGACTGAGCTACTTACCCCTTAAGCCTATTAAATATACTATCCATTCTATTAAATATTTTGTTTTTAAACGCAACCGCTTCATTAACTTTTAAGAGCATAGTTGCCACAAAGTAAACAATAGCACCTGCTACAATTTCTACTCCTAATGCAAGGATTTCTAATAGCTTTTCTTGAATTGAAAATTTCTGTAGAAAATTTATCGAAATCAATTTATTCATAAAGAAAATGGTTAAACCCATTATTGCCGCAGCCACAATAAGTTTTCCAGAGTACTTAATAAGCTTTTTCCACTGCATTCCCTGCATTTTCTTCGAGAGAACACTCATCATAATAATCATATACACAACACTTATTATTGAGTAGGATAAGGCCATACCTGCAACACCCAAATCCGTCACATTAAAAAATATAGTACAGAACATGTAATTTAAAACCATTGATAAAATACCTATATACAGTGGAGTTTTTGTATCATTATTAGCATAAAATGCTCTCGTAAGGATTGCAAGCATAGATTGTGCTATCATTGCAACAGTGAACATAATCAGAATTTCACCTGCAAGAGATATTCTCTCAACTCCAATTTCTTGAGACCATTTATAAACAACACTAATTAATGGGTCAGCAAGTACTATACAACCT
>JAEWZA010000478.1 GCA_023395575.1 Bacillota bacterium | reverse complement strand
CCACCAATAGTGTCATGCCGTCCTGTCAAATCCGCTGTTATTTCCAGCAATGCTTTTCCCGACTCGGTTCTTAATATACTGCCTGTTGTTAAGTAAATATTCTTCTGCATAACAATAGTAGTTACTGCTCCATAATGATCTTCAGGATTTGTCATATCATAAAATGTGGTATCCACTGCCTGGTTACCTTCCAAATCAAGAATCCGAAGGCTTTGTCCCGGGTTTAGCTCATGCATCCAACCCAGACCTGCATCAATTATCTGATCATAAATAGCATCCTCTATCTTCAAATCACTTTCTTTTTTAATAAATCCATACATATTCATCTCTCCAATCAATAGGTATTTGTTTTAATTGTAATGATTTATAAATACCTTCTATCTGCCAAGTAAATTATAATAATCCCATGTATTCTCAAATGCTCTGTAATTCTCAGGTCTGTGATTAACACATTCATCCAGCAAATCCACTTTTGGAGCATCATATACTTCTATTTTGACAGGTACTGCAGGATAGAAAGGCATCTCATTCAGGGGATTCGGTGTATTGGAAACAATACATATGACATCCATCTCGGTTCTGAGAGTTACTGTAGAGCCTTCCTTGCAATGTCCCTGTTCATAATGCATACTTCCATCTTCTTCTACATATACTTTTGAAAAAAGATTAACGCATGGAACTAAATCTCTTGCACTCATGTTATTTCTTATTAGTTCCACTTTAAAATTTTCTTCGCCACACCTTAGATAACCATTCCCCATGTTCTGGTATGTTGTTTTGCCATATTTCTCATCCGTCATATTTCTTGTGGTATAACCCGAAATAGTATCATGCCATCCAAGACTGTCTTCCACGATACTTGCCAGAACCCGTCCGTTATCACTCATCAAGACATTTCCTTTTGTTAAATGTGCTGTATACTGTGCCTTCAAACTGTCCGGCATATTATATCTCTCAGAAGTATCCAGCATGTTATATAATAGCAATGCTACGTTTGCATCCTGTCCCAAAGCTTTGAAATGAACATATTTATTTCTGCCGATGTTTCCCGACCACTTTTCGCCTGGTTTTAATAGCTTACTCCATTTTTTTTGCATAATTTCCCCCATTCTGATACCAGATTGCTTTCTTCTATCTGTCATCGCATAAAAAAATAAAAAGGTGCAAAGACATTTAATAATGCGTCTTTGCACCTTGTGTTTTGACAAGCCGGATTATGTATCCACCTATCATTTACGTTATATTATTTTAATATATTAAATATTAAGCGTTAGTCATGAATTATGCAATTATCCGAAATAATGAAATCATATCTCTTTTTTAGAACTTTTGGATTGTGTTATACTACTTTAGTTCTATTTATAGTTACTAATTCTCAAATATCAAACATCATCTATCTTTGCTGAGAAGTATGCAAGTAGCTGTGTTCTGCTTTTTACATTTAATTTGCCGTATATATTGTAAATATGTTTCTTAACTGTTGATATGCTGATCATCATCTCATCACTGATGTCAATATTCGTTTTTCCCTGCTTGATCAACCTGGTAACTTCTTTTTCCCTGTCTGATAAATTATAATCATCATACAGTCCTTCTAATTTGCTTTCCTGATTTTTTACGCTAATATTATCATGCAATAAATTATATGTGATGTTGGCAAGGTGTTTTCTTAACACTCCTAATATGTAAATATCTTTTTCTGTAAAATCGCCTAATTCCCTATTCCTGAATAAATTTATAATACCAATTAATTTCTCATCTCTCATAAGCAAAATACCAGCTCCATAGGGTACTTTAAGAGGTATTAAAAAATGCCTGTAAAACTCCGTTTTTGTTCGTACATCTTCCTCTATAATATCCGTATCTCGATATACTGTGGTCTCCGTTATAATATCATACACATACCTTAAATAGTCCATGTCATAAAAGTAGTTTAAATATTCTTTCTTTTTTTGCTCATCAATTCCAATAAAAAAGGACTTATCATATTTAATATTCTGATTTTTGTCTAGTACAACAAAGTATCCATTGGAATATGGAATGAGCATTCGAAACATTTTCAATAGCTTTTCAGCCATAATGTCAATATTTTTGATTGTATAAATCTCCAATAAAATACTATTAATTGTATTCCATTCTGTTTCCTTAAGCATACTAAACCTCCATATCTCCAATTACTATACAATTCAACGTAAAATTTGTACTGACCTTGTATTTTCTATAATATATTAAACGTTCTATATTATTCCTATTTATCAAGCTGCCAGAATTATCAAAAATTATAATCTTACTAAAAAAAGGACAAAGAAGTCCTAAACAGAACTCCTTTGTCCTTTTTTTAATGTATCATACTACATTGTTAGAGTTTTTTCAAACTTTTTTTCATTGATTGCGGCAATTCTAAAGGATTGACCAACCAACCTTTGTATTTTCAGTTTAATATTATTAAATTGTCAGTCTGAAACCATAGATTTATGTTCTTTATTCTTTATAGACTTGAATGAATAATATAACACAATAAACAAAAACACTCTTACCAGTATATCGCCCAAGCTCATTACTAAATACCCTGTGTCAAAGATATCTGACAGAAATTTTAATCTAGTAGTTCTGTCTCCCACCACATGCCAGCCATCAATTGTATTTAGAGTATTGAGTTATGCTGACTTTGACGGACACAACCTCATGATTGTATAATAAAATCACGGAGGGTATACAAAATTAGAAGTAATAAACAAAAAAAAGATATGATGTAGTGACCATAATTTACACTCTAGGAGCGAATTTATATATTAAGAAGTGAGAATTTTTGAATTGGAGAAAACAAAATGAGTAATAGTTACATTATTAGACCAGCCACTATGGAAGATGAAGAAAATATGCTGAAATTATCAAGATTTGTTGCAGATAACTATACACGTTCTTACCTTGGGGATCAAATTGTTGACTGGTATATAGATAGTGGCAATTGCGATGAGGATATAAGAAAAGGAATGAAAAGTTCCACTCTGCTTATGCATGATGAAAAAATTATTGGAATTATGATTTGGCACGAAAATCAATTGCACGGTTTTATGATTGATATCTGTTACCACGGCACAGGTGCTGCACAATATTTTTGCAATCAAATAATTCCGGAAAAGCTAAAACTGTATAATGAGCTGCATTTGGAATGCTTTGATAAAAATCACAGAGGAATTGCTTTTTACAAAAAAACCGGTTGGACTGAATATGGACAAATTGAAGATGAGTTAATAAATGGACACAGAATCTTATTTAAACTGACAAGATGAGCATTTCGTCGTATTGAGTAAAATAGGCACTACTAAAGCTAATATTGATTACACTGAAGCTGATTACCCCTTTACACCTTCGCTTTATGTGGTTTGACTTTTTACAGACTTAAAAGAGTAATATAAAACGATAAACAAAAAAGCTCTTACAAATATATCCCCTAAGCTCATTTCAAGGTATATCAAATAATAGACATATGTAAAAAGTTATCAATTCAACATGATATAGATTTTAAGGCCCTGGATCTGGACCAACAAAAACAATCTCATCACCAATCATATAAAAATTAAAAATTCGATCATTTTTATAGTTGGGATCATTAAGAATAGCTTTCCTTTTTTCTATGGTATTTTCATATCCCTGGTATGATAAAACCGTACTAAGTCCACCTTTGTACTTTTCATATTTCTTTTCAGAATTAATAAAATATCCTTTCCCAGAGTCTGAACCCGGACCATCCCATTTTGGATTGACTGCCATTCTGTCGATAGTAAAAATAAAATAATCTTCCTCTCCAATCTCTTCTACACGTATTCCCTGCAATATTCCAGGGAATATATCAACCTTACTGTTTTCATTAAAAATTTTGTAAAGAAGCAAGTCTACAGTATAGTTATTTAATAATGGTGAGACACTTGATTCTTTCAAGGCTTTCTCAAGATATTCATTCCTAGCTTTCAAAGAATCATTCTCAGAAGTTAGTTTATCATTTTCGTTTCTTAGTTTATTATTTTCTATCAGCAATTCAGAGTGATTTGTAGTTGTACTAATGTTTGCTGTACTCACTGGAGCAGCGTTGTCTCCGGAACTAGAGCAAGAAACCATAATAAAGGAAGCCAATAGACTGGCTACTAATAATATAAATTTTATTCTCTTCATAATTTACACTTACCTCTCATTGTCATCATTGCTAAAACATTTAGTTAAATAAATGACACATTATAAATATTATGGGGAGTTAAAAATCTACAATAACTTCTCCGTATGCTCATTTTGCGTAGCAGTGGGCACATTAACAGTGAGCCAGGTAATATTGATTACATGCAGTAGCATTTTTCTGAATATTGTGTACTAATCTTAGGTATGCTAATTTCCTCCTTCGGATTCACCCTGCTACTTGTCTTTGAGGAATCTCATATCAATCTTTTTTTTCGCATTTTGTTTTGCTATTGCCTTACCAATTTCTATAGCTGTATCTTCAAAACTATTTGCAATATCTTGTGCACATTCACTGCATACCTTACCTGTTTTTATTGCTTTTCCGCAACTTAAACATTCTAAGAACATGTTGGAATCACCTACAATTTCAAGTCTGCCTTCTCTAAGGTAACGCTTGATTTTCGCAACACTTACATCCAATTCAGTTGTTACCTGAGATAGCGTTGCATTAGGATTATCATAGATATACTCTTTTACTAACCTAAACACTTCTTCTTCAGCCTCATGGCATTTGGGACAGATACTTGAACTACCCACATTGCCAAAAAGCTTTCCACATTGTCTACAATTTCTAAGTTCGGTCATTTTTAGCTCCACTCGTTCCTTTAATATACTGTTATATCATTTTGAAATAATACCATATCCATATTTCCTGAATTATAACTGCAATAATATTTTCGACATAAATATCGAAATACCTTCAATTATAGAGTTAATTCGGCATATGTAATTTCCTAGCAATTACAGATAGATTATTTGATTTTTGTAAGCGTCAAGTATATCATCACTTAGCATAAAAATTGTAAAGGTGTTACAATCACGATAAATTAGGTTGAAAAGTTGAAAAAGTAAGCAAACTTTTTCAACCGGAAATGGAGTGATTGTATGGATTCACAAAAAGTTGCAACCAATTTGTAAATTTAAATATTCAAGTCCAGAAATAACCTTCCCATTATAGCCATAATATCCAACTGCGGTTCCACACAGTGTCAACCATAATACCTATCTACTTCCCACTATCCCCTTTAATTCTACACCTTATCCCCAAAATCCTTCAATATTTTGAATTTACTTACTTATTTTATATAATTATGCCAACAAAAAAAGATAGCCTTAGAATAATTAATAAAGCACCAATCCTTTTCGATTGGTGCTTTACACTTAAAACAAATTATTACACTTTTGTCTTGATAGGGGGATTATGTTTACTATTGGCAGCTATCTGGTTTTAGTTCTTTACTTAATTTCTTTATTGCTTTCTTTTCAATTCTCGATACGTAGGATCTGGAAATCCCAAGCATTTTTGCTATTTCCCTCTGAGTTTTACTCGTTCCGTTTTGCAAACCGTATCTTAGCTCCAATACAACCTTTTCTCTGTTTTTAAGAGTTGCTTTCATTTTACTATAGAGCTTCTTTACCTGCATTTTTAATTCAACTTCATCCACTACTGATTCTGAGTCGTTGCCAATCAAATCAAGTAGCGTAATTTCGTTGCCTTCCTTATCCACTCCAATAGGATCTTGTAGTGAAACCTCATTTTGAATTTTTTTAGTAGCTCTAATTTGCATTAGAATTTCATTTTCAATACACCTAGCAGCATAAGTTGCTAGACGAGTACCTTTATCCATGTTGAAAGTTGATATTGCTTTTATTAATCCTATTGTACCTATAGAAATAAGGTCATCGCTGTCATTGCCACAAGAACCATATTTCTTTACAATGTGTGCAACAAGCCTTAAGTTTCTCTCAATTAGAACATTCCTTGCTTCCTCATTGCCATTTTTATATGCCTCAACGTAGTACATTTCCTCCTCAGAATTTAATGGCTGAGGAAAGGAATTCACATTTGAAACGTAGCCCAGCATGAGGAATAGGTTGTTTAGCAGTCCACTAACAATTGCTGGAATTAGCATCTCTACCAAGCAAGGCACCTCCTACAATAATGAAGCATGACATAAGTTAGAGAGAATAACATCAATACTCCAAAAATAGTGTACCTTTTTAATATATGAGAGAATATAATAAATATTGTCTGTCCACAAAAAATAATATTTTAGCAGACAATAATCTAGACTTTTATGCGCAAAGGTTGATTTATATTTTTTATTTCTTATCAAACTGAGGATTAAAAGCATAAAAATTCTTAGAATCCATTTTATCTTGAGCAACTCTCAAAGCTTCACCAAAACGCTGGAAGTGTACAATCTCTCTTTCGCGGAGGAACTTGATTGGATCTCTTACATCTGGATCGTCGGCAAATCGAAGAATATTGTCATACGTAGTTCTAGCTTTTTGCTCTGCTGCTAAATCTTCAGTTAAATCAGTTATTGTATCTCCCTTTGATTGAAATACTGTTGCTGTAAATGGCATACCAGATGCAGCTATAGGATATATCGCTGTTGTATGATCTACAAAATAGGTGTCAAAACCGCTTGCTTTAATTTCCTCTATTGTAAGTCCACGTGTAAGCTGATAAACAATGGTGGAAATCATTTCCATATGCCCCAATTCTTCTGTACCTATTTTGTTATGGGTAAGGTACCTTTAAATATATATAATGACTCATTCACATTTAGCTTCCAAATTTGAATGGTAGATGTCCAAGCTTAATTAATTAGATCAACTTTCACAGTTGAATATTCCACTTAAAGTCTAGTAATATCAGGCGTGGTAGCATTATCAATGGAAAGTTGGGTTAAAAATAATTGCATGAATCATTACTAATTCTAGCAATTGTTTTGTCAACAAACCATTGATAATGCTACCGCACCAATAATTTTTATGTGCGAAAGTT
>JAEWZA010000442.1 GCA_023395575.1 Bacillota bacterium | reverse complement strand
ACATAGCTCAAGCACTTCGAATTTCAACTTATTTATTTTATCGAAAACAGATAAATAATCATGCTGCATTAAATCATCCAGCCCAACAATTCTAATATTGCTATATTCAGAGAATTTGCTCATCAGGTTAATTTCTCTAACATCATTTATTTGAATTTCAGAAATAGTATCCAATTGTGTAATAAATCCACTATGTCTACAAATATATTTCTTAAAACCAGGATAATACTTTATTTCTGTAGGATCCTGAACTCTCAAAACAGTCATACTTTTATCTACTTTATCTTCAAGCCTTTCAAATAAAGGCACATCGATTTCTATAAAATTTACACCTGTCTTACACAGCAATTGGTATAACTCTATAACCTTATCATTTTGATAAGCCTCATTGTTCAGAGTACATAGGGTAACATCTGTAATTTTAATCATTCTAACCCCACCCCCAATTTGGGTACAAATTTTATAGTAAAGCAATGTGCGGTACTTAAAATTACTCAGATAAGTAACTCTTTTACCTTTTCTCCTCCAACCAAATGACTTTCTACTATAGTCTCAACATCATCCTCTGATACATTTCCATACCAAGTGCCCTCAGGATAAATAACAACAACTGGACCTTTGTCACAGATTCCAAAGCAACCTGTATTAGTCACCATAACTTCACCTGACAAATCATTATCATCAATTTCTTCCATAAATCTTTGTACTAAATCTACGCTTCCCTTAGAATGACAAAAACCTTTTTGGGTTCCGTTTATTCTACAACTGGTACATACAAATACATGATATTTTGGACTCACCATAATTTCAACTCTCCTTTAAATTTAGTTTTTCCTATGTCTACTACCGACATCATCCACTTTCTATAAGTGTGGGCTAAACAGTACCACCATTCTATATAAGAATTTTTCTGGGGTCTGCTAGAAACATTCATACATTTACTTAAACAAAAAGTTTTTCAGCTGCCTGTTTAACAGCTTCCTCTATTCTGTCATAAGTAGTGAAGGTCTCTATAGACTTTTCCTTTAGTTTTTGTTTAGGTGATTCACCAATCCTCATTGCCAAAACTCCATTGCAGTCCTTTACTGTATCAAGAATTGCCTCCATTTTACCTTCCTTATTGGAGCCACCCATTCCATCACAGCCTTCGGAGCCTTCACAGTACTTAGTGACACTTCTCCTTTCTTTAAAACGTATGCTTTTATTCTTGTACTCATATATGTAAAAGTCACTTGCGTGACCGAAATGCTGATCAACCAAAACCCCACTTTTTGAAGAAACTGCAAATAATAAGGTATTTCCTTCTGCTGGTTCTTGTAATCCTTTGCTTTTATTTGCAGTGCATCCTCTGAAGTCAATAGATTGGTCGTTGTCCAGTGTTCCAATTGCGTCAGCTCTACATTGATGGCAATGATACATTTGTTTTAAAGTAGACTCACAGCGTTTTCTCATACTCATTATTTCTCTATTACTTACTAATGGAATATTTTCAAATTCACTTCCTGCCACAGGAATTAACTGCATAATATTTGTAATTTCACAGCCTAGCTCTTTTGCCTTTTCTACAACAACAGGGATGTGATACTCATTAATTCCCTTTAGCATTACAATATTTACCTTGCATATAACTCCCAGTGAAGTCAATCTTTTAATTCCTGCCAGCTGATTTGCCATGAGAATAGCAGCTCCAACTTCGCCAAAGTATCTATGCCCCATGTAATCAACATGCTTATATATTTTTGCTCCAATAGTTGTGTTTACTGCATTCATCGTAACTGTAACATGTGATACCCCTAGTTCTGCTAATTCATCTGCATAGAGAGGAAGTAAAAGCCCATTTGTCGATAAGCAAAAAGTAACCGATGGGTCCTCTTTTCTTATTAAACTCAAAGTTTTCTTTGTGTTTTCAAAATCTGCTAACGAGTCTCCTGGTCCTGCAATTCCAACCACCTTGAGTTTAGGTAGCTTTTCCTTCACAACCTTGTACTTTTCACATGCTTCTTCTGGAGATAAAACTTCTGTAGTAACTCCTGGCCTGCTTTCATTAGGACAGTCATACTTTCTGACACAATAATTGCATTGGATATTACACTTTGGTGCTATAGGCAGATGCATTCTCGCATACTCACTGCCACAGCCATTAAAACAAGGATGAGTTTGTGTCTTTTTTTCATTAGCAGCTCTATTATCTACTTTATTCATAATCACTACATCCCTTTCATCATTTTTTTTCTTTGCCTCGCCATTAACACTCTGCTTTTCCTCTGTATAATAATTGTTATACATTTTGCTTCTAAAGCTATGTTCTTTTTGGCTTAACAAATTATTTGTCAACCTATCCAGTAATACAAGTGAACCGTCATAGCCCAGTGTTCTTACGCGTTGTCCTCCAACCTGATCATGTATTGGAAACGCACACCTTACAAGCGGAATCTTTAACTTTTCTTCAAGTCTTCTGCCATCTGAACTACCTATCATTAAATTGGCTTCTAGTTCAACTGCATATTTTTCAATTGTATCAAAATCACAACTATCCAAGATTTCAAATTTATCTAAATAGAGAAAGTCTGCAATAGATTGTATTTCCGATTCCAGCATATCTCTTAAATTGTTACACTTTGCTCCTGTTGCTACTAGAACCGGCATAATGCCATTTTCAACACACAAACGGGTTGTTGAATATACAAAATCAGGTTCACCAAAAATAATAGCTCTGCCCTCGGCATTATATTTGTGCGAATCAATCATAGCATCCATATACCGGCCACGATTTTTAATTAACTCCTCTGTTTTTACTCCACCTGCCTTTTCCAGTATGTTTATTAAAGCATCGGTATCACGTAGTCCAACTGGTAAATTGCATCTAACAAAAGGAACTCCATAAACCTCATATATATACTGTGCTGGAGAATTATGCTTACTTGTAAAGGTTGAAAGCTCAATTGTAAGCTTCGCTCCACCCATTAAAGAAATATCTTCAAGGGTTGTTCCACCCTCCGGCAATCTATTATAAACATCTGTATGCTGACCATCCAAATTGTCTGAAATATCAGGGAGTAATATATAGTCAAGCTTCATTGAATCCAGCAAAGCTTTTAAATATCGTGTGTCTGCAGGAGATATCATTCCTGTAATAATGTTTACCTTATTATTTTTCTCGGGCATCATTACCACATTCTCAACAATAGCTCTCAATGCTATAAAAAATCCTTCATACTGAGTTTCTGAATAGCCCATAGAAACTACTGGTATAAATTTCACAGTGTTGTCAGGATGGAGCTTATTAAAATTATTAAGTATTCTTGGCACATCCTCACCAATTGTCTCTGCAAGGCAAGTAGTCGCTATTCCAATGACTTCTGGCTTATACAATTCAATCAAATTTTCTAAGCCTTTTATCAAATTGTTCTCACCACCAAAAACAGTACCATTCTCTGTCAAGGATGAAGAAGCAATATCTACAGGTTCATTATAGTGTGTTGCCATGTGACGTCTGATATATGTGCTGCAGCCCTGAGATCCATGAAGTATTGACATACAATTTTTTACACCATAAAAAGCACTTACAATTCCCATCGGCATACACATCTTACAGGGATTTACACTTAAATTAACTAAATTTTTACTCATGTTAACCTCCCCCCAATCTGAGCACAAACATTTTCTGCAACCATCATCGGATTACCCTACCTATGCTTTTGTCTGCCATCACTTATAATTACTGCCAGATTCTATGCATAGTGTTTACAGCATGCCTGTACATTCGACTTGTCATTACTTTTAAGCTTTCACATACTCCCATACAGGACTGTTTAAAGAGAGATTGATTTCCTTTGTAAAGTTTATTACTCCATCATATCCTGCAAGTGCATGCTTTCTTTCGTGATTATGATCACAAAAAGCTATTCCCAGCTTATATGCTAAAGGCCTCTCTTTAACTCCTCCTACCAATATGTTCGCGCCCTTTGCCTTCATAAAAGTTTCCAACTCAGCCGGATTTGTGTCATCTAAAATTACCGTATTTTCTCCAACCAAGCTTGCAATTAACTCGTAATCTTCTTTTTTTCCTGTTTGAGTTCCTACAACTACTGTTTCAATCCCCATTTCATTAAACTGCCTAATTAGAGAAATAGCCTTAAAGCCTCCTCCAACATAAATTGCAGCTTTTTTACCTTCGAAATTCTTTCTATATTTATCTAAAAAACTTTTCAGTTTATTTGTTTCAATACTAGTAAATTGTTTAGCCTTTTCAATACTTTCCTCAGTACCAATAGCCTCCGCTATACGTATCAAGGATGCTGAGGTATCTTCTACACCAAAGAAACTGACCTTAACAAAAGGAATGTCCATTTCTTCTTCCATTTTCTTTGCCAGATAAGTCATCGAACCTGCACACTGCACCAGATTTAATTGTGCAGCCGGTGCTTTAATCAAGGTCTCATAGCTTGCATCCCCTGTAATAGTTGATACTACTGGAATTCCAATTTTCTTTAAATAATTTTTTATTATCCACATCTCACCTGCAAGATTAAAATCTCCCAAGATGTTGACGCCTTTAACTTTTGCTTGATTTTTATGAGGCTCTATAAGCTGTAATAATGCATTACAAGCCATTTTATAGCCATATGATTTATTTCCTGAAAATCCAGGAGATTTTACAGAAATAACCCTGGTACCATGTTTTTTCTCTGCCTGTTTACAAACTGCATCTACATCATCACCTATAACTCCTACAATACAAGTAGAATATATAAATATTAACTTAGGCTTATGTTTTTCTATAACCTCTTCAATTGCAGCTGCTAACTTCTTTTCTCCGCCGAAAACAATATCTTTGTCACTTAAATCTGTTGAAAAGCTATTTCTGTATAAATCACTTCCACTGGTTAAACTCCCACGAATATCCCAAGTATAGCTTGCACATCCAATAGGGCCATGAACAATATGGAAAGCATCTGTAATGGGATTTAGCACAACTCTGGCTCCACAATATACACAGGCTCTTTGACTTACCGTACCGGATAAGCTATCGCTATCACATTTGATGCCTTTTGCAGCAGAACTACCGCTTTTTTCTCTTCCCCCATTTATAATAGAGGCCTTTCTTTCATCTAAAATTGTTGCTCCCATCTTCTTTAGCCCCCTTTAACAATAAAGCTGTAACACAGAAATTCCTGTGCTACAGCTCCATTGCTGATAATCTATTACCCTACATAACCAATTCAAAATCTTCATCTGAACATGTCTTATCTTGTCTGTCCATTAATGCCTCTGAAATCTTCTCTACTAATCTTAAAGCCCCTTTGTAGCCTACTATTGGAAAATACGGATGTGCGTATCTATCAAGAATAGGGAACCCTACTCTAACAAAAGGGATATCTTCAGCTCTTGCAATTGATTTTCCATAAGATGTTCCTATCATTAAATCAACCTTTTCATTCTTAATCCATTGATGCAATTCAAACAAGTCTCCTGCTGCTTTTGCGGTACAGCCTTCAACTCCATACTGTTCAAATATTTTATCTGCCAGTCTTACAAAATTTTCTCCTGGCGTACCTGTTAAAACGTACTTAGGAATCATACCCATTTCAAGCACCATTCTAGTTAAACCAAGCACAGTATCAGGGTCTCCGAATATTGCTACTGTTTTATTATAAAAGTAAGCATGAGCATCAAGCATTATATCTACTAATTGTCCCCGTTCCTCTTCTAGTTCATAAGGAACCTCTTCATTTGACAGTTGAGATAATTCCATAACAAACTTATCAGTAGCTTCTATTCCAATAGGAAGTGGAAGTAGTGTATAGGGTACCTTACATTTTCTTTCTAAAAGGCTAGCAGGTTCTTCACTTGTAAGCTCACCCAACGCTAAAACCATTTTTGAATCTCCTAATCCAACAATTTCAGGAATGCGAGTACCGCCCTTAGGATACATTGAATAATCACCTGTCATCGGAACATCCATTACTCCGCTCTGATCAGGGAACATTGTAAAAGGAACCTTCATATAGTTTGCAATTTTTTTCAATTCTTTGATATCTCCGGGATTAACATATCCAGGAAAGATTGCAGTTTTACCATTGCTTTTACCTGTCGATTCAGAAAGATAATTTATAAAGCCTGCCATCATATTATAAAAACCCGATATATGTGAACCTACATAACTAGGTGTATTTGCATGTATTACCAGTTTACCCTCAGGAATATCCATATCTTGAATATATGCATTTAAGTCATCTCCGATGGTTTCACTAAGACAAGTAGTGTGTACAGCAATAATGTCTGGATTATATATATCAAAAACATTCTTTACACCTGTTCTAAGATTACTGCCTCCACCAAATACTGATGCACCCTCTGTAAATGAGCTTGTGGAGGCAATTGCTGGCTCCTTAAAATGTCTTGTCAAAAAAGTTCTGTGATATGAAACGCAGCCTTGTGATCCATGACTATGAGGCATACAATTATGTACTCCAAGTGCTGCATATATTGCTCCAACTGGCTGACAGGTTTTACATGGGTTTACTCTAAGTGCACTTCTATCTGAAATCTCTTTTTTAGTTAAATTCAGCATTATTCCTCACCTCCTACTAATTTAGCCTTAAGTGTTGATTTGTTTTTCCAAGGTGGTGTTACCAAGCCCCAAGCGGGAGTATAAAGTCCCATCGTTACATCTCTAGCAAAATTAACTGCTCCGTTGAAGCCTGCATATGGACCACTATAATCATAGGAGTGTAATTGCTTTGAATATATCCCTGATTTTTGAAGAACATATTTGTCTTTTATACCTGAGAAAAACATATCTGGCTTAAGCAGTTTGACAAACTCTTCAGTTTCAAAGTGATTCAAGTCATCTACGACCACACTGTTATCATCCATCGTTTTAATCATTCCACAATATTGTTCCAAAGGTATCTTTGACTTTAATTCCTCATATTGCTCCTCAGTCAGGTATGCATGGTACTTCTGCTCATCCTTAATAACCTCAAGATGTTCAATATTCTTACTATCAGCATCTTCCTTTATTGTTGGAATGACTTCTCTGCCCTCATAATCATCTCTGTGAGCAAACTCATACCCTGCAAGTACTGTTTTAACTCCAAAATCTGCTAACAAATTCTGATAATGATGAGAACGTGAACCACCAACATAAATTGCCGCTGTTTTGCCCTTCAATTTAGAGTAATAATATTCTGTTTCTTCAGCTATATTGGCAAGCTCATCAGCTATAACCGCTTCTGTTCTCTCCATAAGCTCCTTATCACCGAAATATGTTGCCATATCCCTTAAAGATTGTTTTACTGCATCTAGGCCTATAAAGTTTACTTTTATCCAGTCGACTCCATATTTTGTTTTCATCATTTCTGCTATATAGTTAATTGAACGATGACATTGAACTATATTCAAATTTGCCATATGTGCATTTTTCATTGTTTCATAACTTCCGTTACCGGTAAAAACAGTTATTACTTCATATCCAATTCTCTTCAGAATTCGTTCAACTTCCCATCCATCACCACCGATGTTATATTCTCCAAGAATATTAACAGTAAACTTTTTGGTAGGCTCTATATCTCCTGTCCCTATAACTCTTTTCATTAATGTATTATTAGCAATATGATGGCCGCCACTCTGGCTAACGCCCTTATATCCTTCACAACTGAACGCCATACAGGATATACCATATTCCTTTTCTGTCTCAGCAGCTACTGCATGAATATCATCACCTATTAAACCAACAGGACAAGTAGAGCAAATCATTATACATTTGGGCTGGAATATCTCAACAGCCTCTTTTATTGCTTGCCTTAGCTTTTTCTCGCCACCAAATACAATATCTGACTCCTGAAGATCTGTTGAAAAACAGTACTCAATAAAGTTTCTACCATCCTCGGGCTTTGCCTTATTTCTTCTGGTTCCCCAAGAGTAAAAGCCACAGCCAATAGGTCCATGCGTTAGTACTAAAACATCCTTCAGGGGGCCGAGTACAACACCCTTACATCCTGCATAGCAACATCCTCTATTAGTCATAATCCCGGCAATACTCCTAGTGTTTGCAGCAATAGGCTGTTGCTTGGTCTCTTCATTAACCACTATAATATGTTCTTTTCGATTTTTATAAACCTTTGCCCCATATTTATCCAATACAATATTTTTTACATTCATTTGTCTCACCCCCATTTTTTTATAGTATGGTTTCACCGGTTCTAACCTTGTAGGTTCCTTCAATTGGAAGAACAAATATTTTTCCATCACCTGGACTGCCTGTTTGGTTAACTTTGAATATGGTTTTAATCGCCAAATCCACTTGTTCATCCTCAATTACTAAAGTTAAAATTCTTTTTGGAATAAGCCTTGCAGTTTCTGTAAATGCTTCTCCAACTTTAGATACAGGTAGTTCGCCTGTTTCCATAATATAGTTTAAAACTGTTGCATCAAGACTTTTTTTCCCTCTTCCCAGGCATGGTCTGCAGCAAAATGCAGGAAAGCCTGCGTTTCCAAGAGCCTCTTTAGTTTTATTAACCTTATCAGCACGAATAATGGCCATAATCTCTTTCATAAGCTTTCCCCCCTACAGTCCTTGTTTAGCTGTACTGATGGTATAAGCATCCTCTACTTTACTGATAAAGATTCTACCATCTCCAAAATTACCCTTTTCACCTGTTCTTGCATTTCTCATTATTACTTTAACCACATCATCTTTGTCTTCATCATTTACAACAAGCAACAACATTTCTTTGGGTATTTCATTATACTGAACATCTCCTATAACTATACCCTTCTGCTTACCTCTACCATAAACATCCATTTTTGTTACCGCAGGAAACCCAGCTGATAATAATTCAGATAGTACAATATTGGTTCTCTCCGGTCTAATAATTGCTCTTATTAGTAACATATTTTATCCACCTTTCTTAAGTTAAGTTATACTAATTTGTATTTAAAATGTGGAATAACATTTTAAATAGCCGCATATGCGGCGTTAGGGCAAAGCCCGCAAATGTTGTTCAATACTATGAGCCACTGCTTATGCAGTGCACCGCGTAAGCGGTGATTTAAATATGCCTTTTCTATATTTTAAATGCGATATAGTATTATATATCCATAATTCCGTGTTCCATCAGCAGCGCTTCCAGCCTATCCTGAGAAAGTGGCTTAGGAACTACAAACATCTTGTTCTCATCAATCTTTTTTGCAAGAGCTCTATATTCATCTGCTTGATCACAGGTTGAATCAAAATCAATAACAGTTTTCTTATGAATTTCCGCCCTTTGAACCATATTGTCTCTAGGAACAAAATGAATCATTTGTGAACCAAGCTCCTTTGCAAAAGCCTCAACAAGTGCTGCTTCACCGTCAACCTTACGACTATTACAAATAATACCTCCAAGTCTACAGCCACCAGTACTTGAATATTTCAAGATACCTTTTGAAATATTGTTTGCAGCATAAAGAGCCATCATTTCTCCACTTGCAACAATATAGATTTCCTGTGCCTTTCCTTCTCGTATTGGCATTGCAAAACCTCCACAAACAACGTCACCCAATACATCATAGAAAACATAGTCTAAATCATCTTCATATGCTCCAAGTCTTTCCAAAAGTCCAATTGAAGTAATAATACCACGACCTGCACAGCCAACACCTGGCTCAGGACCTCCTGACTCTACGCATTTGATATTTGCAAAACCCTCTTTCATAACCAAGTCCAAGTCAATGTCTTCGCCTTCTTCTCTGAGGGTATCCAAAACAGTCTGCTGTGCAAGTCCCCCTAGTATAAGTCTTGTGGAATCTGCTTTAGGGTCACAGCCTACAATCATAATCTTTTTGCCCATTTCGCCTAATCCAGCTGTTAAGTTTTGTGTTGTTGTAGATTTTCCAATACCGCCTTTACCATAAATAGCTACCTGTCTCATAATAATACCTCCCTTGCCACTTTGGGCTAAAATTTAGAATTTCATTGTATTCCAGTACATTAGAACTGCTAAAAATTTGTTTTGAAAAGCCTATCAGCTACCTCAACTTTTCTTATATTGCTTGCAAACTTCTTTACCCATCCCCAAATATAGAAATTTATTTAACTAAAATTTTTAGTGTGCACCTTCAAGCTTAGAATCACAAATGCTCTTGTGACACACCTACATATTTAAATTTCTATACTAGAACAAAGAGGCCCTCAAACATAACATATTGTGGATGTTTGAAGACCTCTTCGTCTATTGATAAATATTAAACTACTATACAAAAACAACTTCTACTTATAAGCTAACATTGCTTACTAAACAAACGAAAGTTGGGGAGACAATATTACTTATGTTAATAAAAAAGTCTCATAACCCACTATTACTGGGATATGAGACTTCGTCGTCTGTTGTTTTCGTTTAGCTTACTTCGATTATATATGCTTTTAGGAATATTCACAATGCACGAATATGTCAATAATATATAATAGTTTGGCATTTTATTTATACAATACTTACAAATTTAGACTATATTGTGTTCAATTACAAATATCAGTTGCTTATTTTTATAAACCCACATATAATAAAATAAATTACTAATTTAGAAATGCAATGGAGCAAATTAGGTCACACCTTGATTTGCTCTTTTTTATTAAGTTAACTCTTTGCGCTAATTTTTTAGAACTGAGTTTACAGGTAACTACTTATTACTGGTACGCGAGTACAACTTAGATGAATGGGATACTTGGTAGTAACCCATTTAGGTAAGTTTGTACGGAAGTAACAGTAAGCCATTACTATAATTTTACCCTACAAGGTTTATAAAATAATTAGCATAACGCGTTAATTTACATACTCTAAATAGACTTTCAAGTTGAAAATTTACGTGTTCAAACTCATCGTTAAAAAGTTGAGCTACATAAATAATTAGGAGGCGATATAATGTCAAATGAAATTGCTGTTATTGTGAATTCTGAAAGTGAGCTTACGAATTTTGAAGAGGGTTCTAGCATCATACTATATAACAAATTGAATGATGATGATTGGCAAGTAGAGCATATAATTAGTTATTCCTTAGCTCCGTTATCTTCAATCTCTGATACCAGAGATTGCGTTAAATCCGTCATTTCCAATTTGAAGGACTGCAAAATTATTATTGCTAAAACAATGTCTGGAATTCCTTATATCATTTTCGATAGAATGGGCTTTGCGATTTTTGAAACATCAGACATTTCTAATGCTATACTAGATGAAATACTTTCTGATGTAGAAGAATACTCAAACAAAAAAAATCTTGCTTTAATGGAACTGCCTACTTCACCAGTAGAAACGGAAATACCAGGAGTATATTTTTTAAATCTAATTGAATTGCAGCAAAAGCGTCCTGAGATATCCTCAAAAAAAGCACTTAAAACCTTTATTGAAAATACTCAATTTAGTAAATTAGAGATTATTTGCAGTCATTTACCCCCATGGTTAGAAAATTATTTTTCTCCTAATAGGCTCTCTTATATAATGGAACCCCTGGATATAAAC
>JAEWZA010000440.1 GCA_023395575.1 Bacillota bacterium | reverse complement strand
TGGGTCATATAATTTTATTATCAAATCGTGGATGTACGCGATGTTTTAAAAGCAAACAACCACATTTTTGTTACTAACCTCCCACGCCTCATTTGGGCAAAAATATTAATTTAAAGTGTATGGTTATTACCTAAGTATTGGCTTATACTTCTGTACAAAATTAAAGCTGTTCTACAAAATAGAATTATTATTTTGTTGAATACATTTCTGATATAATCATATTAATGTTCAAAAAATATGATGTCAATACTATTAATTAACACCATATACCTAAAAATTTTTTACAATTCACCAATTATTATGATATTATTAGTTTATTCCCAACATAACGAGGCAAGAAAAGGACCACTCTTCTATTATAAGTAGTGGGTATCGCTTTGGTTTTCAAGCGAGAAATCTTCCGCCTCGCTTACACGCCGCTGATATCATGATATTTTTATACAAACGAAAAAATTTAATTTTGAGTATAGGCATTATAAAACCTACTAAGTTAAACTCTCAACAGTTAATCTGATTATAAATACATATAATTTTAAACATATACTTTATCAAATTATTTCTAGGGGGAAATTATGTATAAGGTTTTTTTAGTAGAAGATGAAATTGTAATACGAGAAGGTATCAAGAACAAAATTCATTGGGAAGACGAAGGTTTCTTAATTGTAGGGGATGAGAGTGATGGTGAATTGGCTTATCCTATGATTATTAAGGAACAGCCCGATATTCTGATTACTGATATAAAAATGCCGTTTATGGACGGTCTTGAATTAAGTAAATTACTAAAAAAAGAAATGCCACAGCTAAAAATCATAATTATAAGCGGATACAGTGATTTTGGATATGCTCAAAAAGCAATTGATATTGGTGTCAATGAATATCTGCTAAAACCCATTACATCTGATAAGCTGTTCACAGCAGTAAAAAATGCAGCTACAGCAATTGAAAAAGAGCGGAAGGATAAACAAATACTAGAACAGTACCAACTTTTGGTTTATCAAAAGCAGGGCGAAAAAAGAACGGATTTTTTTAATGCATTAGTCAGCGGTAAAATGTCTCTTTCACAAATTATTGAACAGGAAAAGGAACTTGGAATTGATATGGTAGCAAGAGTTTTCTGCGTTATGCTATTTCAATTTAAAGGCCAAGAGGATATGTACGAGTATTCAAATGATATAGTACAATGTGAAACACTGATGGCTCAAGCATTAAATAAATATTCCAACATAAAAGTATTTGAGCGTGGTATGGATGGATGGGCCTTTATACTTATGGGCGAAAATGAATTGCAGATTAATGAATCAACTCAAGAACTTTGCAATTTATTAATCGGTATCTGTGGTAACAAGACACACTTTTTCGGAGGAATCGGTAGGGTTGTTCATCGTATCCGAGACTTACAGCAGTCTTATTTAGATGCTAATAGTGCTTTTTCCCTTCGCTATTTTGAAAACAGGGATCAGTTCTTGTCTTATAATGATGTACGAAATATCAAGGCCCAAATAGGAAACAGGATTAATGTTAGTGAGTTGAATCTTGAAAAGCTTGACAGAAATTTATTAGAAGAATTTTTAAAAAGAGGCACAATCAATGATGTTGATGAATTTGTAGAAAGCTATTTTGACGGATTTGGTTCTAACGCCATGAAATCAACCATCTTTCGGCATTATATTATAATGGATGGATATTCTGCTATCATAAAATTCCTCAAAAATTTGAAGTACCCAAAAGAAAAGATAGATAACAGTCTTAAAGGCATGAATAATGTCATAGATCATCTTTCCAGCTTTGATGACTGCTGTAAATTTTATAAATCAATACTAAAAGAAGCAATTGATCTTCGCAATAAAAACAGTCAGAAAAGGTATGCCGGTCTTATTGAAAATGCAAAGGAATATATGCATCTCAAATTTTCTATGAGTGATCTTACTCTAGATCAAGTTGCATCATCTGTTAATCTAAGTCCAAATTACTTTAGTTCTCTTTTCAATCAGGAAACTGGGATGACCTTTATCGAATATCTAACAGACATCCGAATGGAAAAGGCTAAAGATTATTTAAGATGTTCAAGTAAAAAAATCAGTGAAATTGGATTTTTAGTTGGATATTTGGATTCCCATTATTTCAGTTACATATTTAAAAAAACACAGAATTGTACACCATCGGAATACAGGTTACAAGGTAAAGGTGAAGAATGATAAACTATAATGATAGAAAACAAATCAAATATCCATTAAGGCTGAAGCTTTTTATGGTAGCAGTTGTGATTATCATACCCATGATTATTCTATCGGTTTACCAGATTACTGCTCTTCACAGCTATAGTACAGCATACGACACGATAGTTCGAAGGATTACTTCAGCTAATAATTATAATCTCAATTTTAAAGAGGAAATGGACGAAAGTATGTATAAGATCGTTGTAGAATCAGAAACTTTCGAATCCATTGAAATAAATAGTGACTTAAAGAATCCCTACGAGCTTATTGAAGAAGCAAGAGTGAATTTTACTAATCTTAAGCAGATAACCTCCAGCAGAGAAAGTCTTGATTGGATTAAACGTATACTGCTTAATCTTGATACCCTCAAGGATAGGATTAATGAAATTCGTGACAATTTAAATCAAACAGGACACTACGAAGAAAATATCAAAATGCTGGAATCTGATATCTATATTCTTACAGATATGTTTCAGGAAGAAATTCAGTATTACCTTTATTATGAAACCCAAAATTTTGAGGCAATCAGACAGAGCTTAAATGAGCAAGTAACCAATGCAATCGTAATGATGATTATAGCATTAGCTTTTATAATTATAGCATCTATTTTGGTTAATATTCTTGTAACAGAGAGCATCACAAAACCAATCAGGACGTTATGCGATAAAACGGCTATGGTTGCAGGGGGAGATTTCACAACTAGAACCACCTGTGAGAATCATGATGAATTGTCAATATTATCTGACAGCTTTAACGACATGGCTTCCAAACTGGAGCAGCAGGTTGAAAGCATCAAGCTGGAACAGGAAAACTTAAGGCATATGGAATCAAAGCTTCTTCAAACTCAGATTAATCCACATTTTTTATATAATACATTAGACACAATTATCTGGCTGATTGAAGTTGATAAAAATAAAGAAGCAATTGATATAGTGGTTTCCCTTTCTGAATTTTTCAGGATTATTGTTAGTAAGGGTAGAGATTTCATTACCATTCGTGAAGAGGAAATACATATAAAAAGTTATCTTCAGATACAACAGTCACGATATAAGGATATCCTTGATTATGAGATTAATATTCCAGAGGAATTGTATGGATATCAAATTTTGAAGCTAACAATGCAGCCAATTATTGAAAATTCCTTATACCATGGTATAAAAATGTTAAGAGCAAGGGGCAAAATAACGGTAACAGGTGAAATAATAGACGAGATGGTTTGCTTCCATGTGATTGATAATGGGATTGGAATGGATGAGCAGGAGTTAACCGCTTTAAGAAGTGAAATTGAAATGCCAGGTAGCAAGCAGAGCTCAGGTTTTGGGCTTGCAAATGTTAATAAACGAATTAAATTAAACTATGGTAATAAGTATGGTCTTGATATACAAAGTAAAAAAGGAAAAGGTACAGACATCACCATTAAAATTCCTGCAAGACTGGTAGAGACTGAAAGAATTGAGGTAGTATATGAGTAAAAATATTAAAATTATTTTATGGATTTTCTTTATTAGTTTGATAACGTTTGCCAGTTGTAGTCTGAGGCCATTAAAAAACCCCCAAAGCATTGAAACTGTGAAATCAGAGCATATGGATTCTGATCTAACTATCGTTGGGTTTTCCCAACTTGGTTCTGAATCAGACTGGCGCACAGCAAATACCAAATCTATTCAAAAAGCACTTACAAAAAAGAATGGCTTTTCTTTGATTTTTTCAAATGGTAGGCAAAGTCAAGAAAACCAGATAAAGGCTATAAGGAGCTTTATCTTTCAAGAGGTGGATTATATTGTTGTTGCCCCTGTAACAGAAACAGGATGGGATACAGTACTTGAAGAAGCAAAACAAGCAGGTATTCCAGTTATAATTGTGGATAGAATGATTGAAACGGAAGATGAAAGTCTTTATGTGGCTTGCGTAGGCACAGATAAGTATGCTGAAGGCAGAAGGGCAGGACAGTGGCTGGAACAACATCTAAAAGGAAAAAACAAGGAAACTATTAATATTGTTGTCTTAGAGGGCACCCCAAATTCAACGGCTCAAATTGGGCGCTCTACGGGCTTTGAGGATATAGCAAAAAACAATAAAGATTGGAACATTCTTGCACATGAAAATGCTGATTTTACTAAAGCAAAGGGCAAGGAAGTAATGGAAAAATTTTTACGGAAATATGATGATATTGATGTATTAGTCTCACAAAATGATGATATGACCTTTGGGGCAATAGAAGCAATACGGGAAAAGGGGTTAACCTGTGGGGTAAACGGAGATATAACCATAATTTCCTTTGATGCTGTTTCGGAAGCCTTTGACAAGATGGAGGAAGGTTTAATTAATGTTGATATTGAATGTAACCCATTACTAGGCCCAATGATAGCAAATATAATCGGACGTTTGGAAAGAGGCGAAAAAGTTGAAAAGATATCATATGTGACTGGAAAAGTATTTGAGGCTGAAAATGCTAGGAGAGACCGCATTGGAAGGAGTTATTAAATATAATTTCAGTTTATTATCAGATTTTTTTTATGTTGAATGTAAATATGTATTAAATTATTGTATTGTAATAAATAACTATTCCATATCATAAAAATTTATACAATTTTCATAGAAATTTTAACTAAATAATCACGGAAAAATAAGCACAGTAAAAATAACTACAAAGTCTGGGACTTTTTCCGTATTTTTATGAGTATAAGTTTCATATACTTGTACATATAAAAAGAAAACTCAAAATTTGAGTTAATATGATTGGAGGAAATTTCCATGAAGAAACTATTATATTTAGTTCTAGCATTATCTCTCGTACTTACGATTGCAGCGTGCGGTGGTAACAGCAAATCAAGTGACAAAGTTACTGTAGGTGTTGTTCAAACAAACGCTAACGAATCAGACTGGCGTACAGCTAACACAAAATCATTTAATGAGGCATTTGAAGCAGCAGGTTTTGAGATAAAGATGGTTTTCGGTGAAGGCGATCATGCAAAACAAATATCTCAGGCACAACAGCTTATTCAGGAAGAAGTTGACTATCTTGTTGTTTTAGGCCTTCAGTCAGCAGGTTGGGAAGATGTTGCTAAATCTGCTAAAGAAGCTGGAATCCCATTTATTATGGCTGACCGTAAGCTTGATCTTGCTGAGGATCTTTACACTGCAATGGTATGTTCAGATTTCGAAGCAGAAGGTAACAAGGCTGTTGATTGGTTAAAGGCTCAAGCCCTCAAGGATTATAAAATAGTTGTTCTTGGCGGTGACACAGGATCTTCTGCTCAATTAGGTCGCTCTAAAGCAATTGAAGATGGCGCAAAAGCAAATGGCTGGAATATCGTATTCAACCAAAACATGAAGGGTTGGGACGAAACTCTTGCAAAACAGGCTGTTGCTGATCTAATCGCTTCTGGAACAAAATTCAATGTTGTTTATGCTGAAAACGATAACATGGCTCGCGGTGCTTGCGATGCAATGGATGCTGCTGGTATTACATATGGTAAAGATGGAGATGTAAAGGTTATCGCTTTTGATGCAAACAAATGGGCGCTTGAAAAAGTACTTGCTGGCAAATTCAACCTTGATGTAGAGTGCAATCCTCTTCATGGCCCACGTATTGTAGAGCTTATCAACAAGCTTGAAGCTGGTGAGTCTGTTGAAAAGAACGCTTATGTTTCAGAAGAAATGTTTGACTGTGAAACTATCACACAAGACATCGTTGATAAACGTAGCTATTAATATTTAATAATTTTTTGTTGATAATCCTAGTGATTTTTAACAAGTTAACAATGTAAGCTAGATTGAAATGCACGGCACCAGGTATTTGGATATTTTTCAGTGCTTGGACCGTGCATTTCTCAAATAAAAAGAAGTGGCAGGATAATATCCAATATCGTGTCTGAACGGAGGTTTGAGTATTATTACTATGCAAAACACCGTACTTTCAATGCAAAATATATATAAGAGCTTTCCCGGTGTACGCGCCTTGCAGAATGTAAATTTCACTTTGTGTGAAGGAGAAATCCATGCTCTGATGGGTGAAAATGGCGCGGGAAAGTCCACTCTAATAAAGGTTTTGACGGGAGTTTACACTAAGGATGCTGGAGAAGTACATATTAAAGGTATCAATAAACCAGTTAATATTAAATCTCCTCAGGAAGCCCAAAATCTTGGTATAAGCACTGTGTACCAAGAAATTACTTTGTGTCCAAATCTAACAGTTGCCGAAAATTTATTTATTGGTAGAACTAATGAACTTTTACTTAATTGGAAACAGATAAACAACAGGGCAGAAAATATTCTTAACAGTCTTGAGATACCTGCAAAGCCTACCCAGCAATTGTCCAATTGCTCCATAGCAGTTCAGCAAATGGTAGCCATTGCACGTGCTGTTGATATGGATTGCAAGGTATTGATACTTGACGAGCCTACATCATCACTGGATGAGCAGGAAGTAGCCAAGCTGTTTACACTGATGCGTGAACTCAAGAGCAGAGGTGTAGGCATTATATTTGTGACCCACTTCCTTGATCAAGTGTATGCATTATGCGATAAAATTACTGTTCTACGAAATGGAGAGCTGGTTGGAGAATATCAAATTAAGGACTTGCCTAGGGTAGAGCTTGTTGCCAAAATGATGGGCAAGGAACTTTGTGATTTAGCTGACATACATAATAATGCGAATACAAGTATTGATGACACTAAAGAAACAATAATTAACACAGAAGGACTTTCTAGCACTTCGGGAATTAAGCCATTTAATTTCACTGCATACAAAGGCGAAGTAACGGGCTTTGCAGGGTTACTAGGCTCTGGCCGTAGTGAGTGTGTACGCGCAATCTTCGGCGCTGATAAGGTAACAAAGGGCAAGCTCCGAATTAAAGGTGAAGAGGTGAACATTACATCACCACTAAAAGCCATTAAGAAAGGAATAGGATATCTTTCTGAGGACCGTAAGAGAGACGGAATTATTGGTGATTTATCAGTTCGCGAAAATATAATACTTGCGCTTCAGGTTATGAGAGGTTTTTTCAAGCCATTTACAAAAGCTCAGGCACAGGCGTTTGCAGATGAGTATATAAGTCTCCTCGGCATAAAAACTGCTTCAGCAGATACTCCTATTAATTCGTTGTCTGGGGGCAATCAGCAAAAGGTAATTCTTGCTCGCTGGCTTCTTACTCATCCCGATTATCTTATTCTTGATGAGCCAACACGTGGAATTGATATCGGAACTAAGGTAGAAATTCAAAAGCTGGTGTTAAAGCTTGCTTCTGAGGGTATGAGCATCACTTTTATTTCTTCAGAGATTGAGGAAATGCTACGTACCTGCTCTAGACTGATTGTTATGCGTGACTTACATGTAGTAGGAGAATTAAAGGGAGAAGATATGACACAGGATAAAATAATGTATACCATAGCGGGAGGAGTAAGCCAAAATGAACAAAATCAGTACCGAACTTGATACCGACCGTTCAACATCTGTTCTTAAAACATTAATTAAGCATAGATTGTTTATTCCCATTACGTTTCTTGCATTTCTTTTGTTAATTAATGTATTTATCAATCCGGGCTTCTTGAAAATCAGCTTGGGTAGTGACAGTACTGGGAATCCCGTTTTAATAGGAAACTTGATTAATATACTGAGTAATTCGGCTGAGCTTGTTATTCTCTCTTTAGGAATGACACTAGTTACAGCTTCCTCTAGAGGTCAAGACATCAGTGTAGGTGCTACAATCGCGATAGTCGGAGGAGTGATTATGCGAGTCCTATGCGGGAATGAAACACAGCCAACTGAATTACATGCACCTATAATCGTTGCTCTTTTACTTGGATGCTTAGCTGGTATGGCTTGTGGCGCCTTTAACGGTATTCTTGTTTCAAAATTTAATATACAACCTATGGTAGCAACACTTATCCTCTTTACAGCTGGCCGTTCTATAGGCTCTATGGCAATGGGAGGACTTAAGCCTAAAGCTGCTGCATCCTTTGGATATTACGGCAACTTTATTCCAGGAATACCAATACCTACACCAATACTCATTACGGCTGTAGTTGTTGCGATAACTTTCCTTATGTTGAAAAAAACCAACCTTGGTCTGTACACGCAGGCTGTAGGCATCAATGATAAATCTTCAAGACTTAACGGCCTTAATCCAGCTATGATTAAGTTTTTGACATATGTAATTTTAGGTCTTTGTGTGGGTATCGCTGGTTTTATTCAGTCAAGCAGAGTACAAACTGTGAATCCTTACACAATAGTACCTAGTATAGAAATGGATGTTATTTTGGCAGTTGCCCTTGGCGGCAATTCACTGGGTGGTGGTAAATTCAACATGACTGGCTCAATTCTTGGAGCATTTACTATCCAGACCCTTACTTCTATGTTAACCACTCTTAATGTTAACACAAATGCCGTCCCAGTTTTTAAGGCTGTGATAATTATTGTACTTGTAGCCATTCAAACACCAGTTATTAAAAGTTTTTTTGGCAATAGGTTCAAATTATCCAGATTGGCTGCTGGCAATGTAAAGGAGAGTGGTTAGTATGTTAATCTCGAATAAAACTAAAGATACCAACAATATAGCAGTTATTCAGAAGAAGCTTCGTCGTAAAGACTCTTTGACTGACACAGCTTTCTTACTGACAATTACTATTTCGCTGTTTATTGCAATTTATGCACTCTCCATAGTTTTCCTTGGAGACAAAGGTTTCAACAAGGTTCAGATGTTCTTTAACCTCTTTAATGAAAATGCAGCTCTTATAGTAATTGCTTGTGGACTTTCAGTTGTTATGATAACAGGTAGTATTGATATTTCTGTAGGAGGTTCCACTGCACTTATTTGCACAGCATGTATAGTTTGCCTTAATAACTATGGCTTTAATTTCTATACATCTCTAATCTTGGCCTTAGCGATAGGGCTTGCTTTTGGCGCAGTTCAAGGGTTTCTTATTGCGTATCTTGATATGCAACCCTTTATTGTTACCCTTGCAGGAATGTTCTTAGGCAGAGGCTTAGTCGCACTAATAGAAGTCAATCAGATACAAGTTAAAAATGCTGCATTTGAGAAGTTATCAGGTGCACGAATACAGATTCCTTTTATAGGCGATTACAATAGAAAAGGCGTATTTATCCAATCAAAGTTAGAATACGGAGTTATCATAGCCCTTATTATTGTTTGTATGATGTACTGGCTACTTAAAAAGACAAAACTTGGGCGCAGCTTTTATGCTGTAGGTGGAAATCCCCAAAGTGCCTTGATGCTTGGTATAAACGTCAAGAGAACCAGGTTTAATGCTCATTTGCTTTGTGGCCTACTTGCAGGAATAGGTGGTTTCTTATACCTTTTCCATACACGATCAGGCTCAGTTCAGCAGGCAACTGGACTTGAAATGGATGCTATTGCTGCTTCTATTATTGGTGGAACACTGCTTACCGGCGGTGTCGGTAATATCTTCGGTACTCTATTCGGCGTATTAACAAGCGGAATTGCATTACTGGTCGTTACAGCAATAGGCAGTCAGGATCCGTGGTGGCCGCAAATTACACGTGCCGCAATGCTCTGCTTCTTTATAGTGCTGCAGAGTGTTATTTGCTCGAGGAAGAAGAAGCAAACTTAAAAAAAGAACTTAACAGCAGGGTGTTTCAGTAACTTCTGAACACCACACTAAATTCGATTATTGGAATCCCCTTTTCAATAAAGGAATATAGGAATTTATTTGTCTGAAATTTATGAGATTCACATTAGACTCATTTTTTCAAATGTTCCAAACTGATAAATTCCTATATTCCGAAAAATTATTTGCTCGTCGTAGCTGTTCTTTTCTAGAAATGCTTGCTTTTTTATTAAAAATGTATTATTATATTATTTGCGTCGTGACTATTACGATATTTTATATGCGCCCGTAGCTCAATTGGATAGAGCGTCTGGCTACGGACCAGAAGGTTGTGGATTCGATCTCTGCCGGGCGCGCCAAATGTTATAGCCTGTAAGCTTTATGCTTACAGGTTTTTGTTTGTGTCTTTTGTCGGGCACACTCCTATCCGTTTAGGTTCTATAATAAATGTTGGGGTAATGTGAAAAAAATAAAGAGATTAAATAAATTAATAATCTCTTTGTTTCAAATTTGTTATTTCAAATATTATTTCTTTTGAGCTATTATACCAAAAGTGTTTTTGAGTTTAAATAAATCTCCTATGCGCTGCCACAATGAACCTTGAGTACTAAAATACTCTATGATCTCCACATTAAAACCATTGTCCTTAAATAGTTTTTGTATGGCATCCTGGTCAACGCCATTTCGTGTAACATGATATTCAGCGTTATCATATACATTATCAATATAAACACCTTTACTGCGTCTTATTCTTCTTTTGATGCCAGCTATGATATCCCCCTTTCGTATCCTCCATGAAAAATAAGCAAGTTTACTAAATAGTGAAGTAAATTTATTTAATGTGTCATACCTTAATGGATCTTGCCAAGTAAATATCTGTCCATTTTGTTCTAATAGATTACTAGCTTGCTGTAAAAGATTGCAATAATCTGGAATATGATGCAAGAATGAATTTATAGTAATAATATCATACTTTTCACTTCTTTTTACTGTATCGTTTACATCTTCACAAATAACTTGTAGTTTATCTCCATATTGAACACACTTCTTTTTTAATGAATTTAATTGATTTTGAGATATATCTACAGCTGTTACTTTCGAACCTAAAGAAAGAAAACAATTTGTTGTAGTTCCTTCACCTGCACCTATATCTAGAACTGAATTATTAACTTTCTTCGAGTTAGATACTACTTTATTTGCGAGTTCAATATATAATTTTTTTAATTTTTTATGTTTTAAATGAGGCGCTCCATCAATATAATCTTTTAACATCATAGAATTATATAATTCTTTATTCTCATTTGAAGCTGATGACATATTCATTTTTGTACCACCCTTTTATTTGTATTAATGATATATTCTACAATTATTTCAATAAACCTTTAATTTATGAATATAATTATCCTTACTTAATATATCAAATCTACTGACCACCAGTTTCATCTTTGTATGTAATCTGTACATAGTTTATATTTGCTATATATTCTACGCATATTAACCAAAACAATGTTATGGTCTTAAGACTGAAGCTAAATCTCAAAATTCAGTTATAGTACATATATAGTAATAAAGTGCTATAAAAAATAGACTCAAAAATATAGTTATTAAATCGATTCGGATGGATATATATTAAATCCTTTATTAACAGTCATACTACCATAAAAAATAATATTTCCTACACTTTTAGTAGAGAATAATTTATTATAAAACACATTATATACTCCTGAATTTGTAGCTATATCATCTGATATCATGGATAATATATCCCATCCATCAGGAAGTTCATCGTTAGCATTCAATTCATTATACATTACATTAACGGAATAATTATTTTTCAATAAAGTCCTACATAAAATAGAATTATTAAGAATATTTCCATCTGTTACATAACTAATTCTCAAAGTGCTTAATGTATTTTCTCTCACGAATACTTTCGTACACCTGAGAAGATACATCTGCATAATACGGTGCGAATTTAAAGAATTTATTGTATTTCTATTTATTTGAACTTTATTACAATCTGTTGCTATAAATATTTCTCCAACGTTATTCTCAGCATCATTAACAACATTATCATTAATATATAAATTATTAAAATACTGCATTAAAATGAATGGAGCAGTCCCATTCAATCCTATATTATTATATATAAATATATCATTACCAGCTATTGTTCCATTTGTTAAAGTACTATTAATAGCAAATACATAACCATCAAAAATATTATCATGTATCTTTATGTTACTACAAGCTCCACCTTCATCAGCTCCCCATGCAAACCTTATTACATTAGCTTTAGAATTTTTGAATACACAATTATGAATGTCAATATTTTTATCTCTTTGTCCTATTGTAAATGCAGATAATGAACTTGAAACTAAAGTACAACCATCGATTTCAACATCATATGTTCCAGAATCAAACTTATTCATTTCCGCCCATTCTTTTTCAATACCTGTAAAATTGTGAAATTCGTTAAGTTCAAAAATACAATCCTCTATTTTTATACCATGAATTGGATTATTATTATAAATACCATCTGTGGCTTTAAATATTAAAGCTATCTTCCCCATTTTAAACTTACAATTATTGAACACATAATTTTTAGGCTCTTTACGCCCTTCTTTTGTATATACACAAATTGTCGAATGATCCATATTGGGGACTGTTAACCATTCTATATTGCAATTTTCAAATAAAACATCTTGACAATTGTTAAACACTACTCCTGCTTGATATTGACCATGTATGGATATATTATTAATGGTTATACCTATTCCTTCTATAAAATTAAGCAACTGACCATCTGTATAATAGCAAATAAAGTTTCCAAACCAATAAGGTGTGTATACACCCACTATACCGACACAATCAATTATACTTGATTTTCCATCTCCATAAAGTTGAAAATCTCTTATATTAAATATAGGGTTTAGTTTGTCAAAAACATTATATGTACCAGCTTCAAAATAAATTCTTTTATTAGTATTTATACAATCATTTAATGCCTGTTGAACTATATCAGTATGATCTAGTTTTAAAGTTTCATTATTAACTGTTCTTAGCAAGTTATTTTCAACAGTAACTGTTGTTCCATCAATATGTGTAATTACTGTTCTGTGATAATTATAATTTATAGTATTATCAATACTAGCTGTAATTGATGCTCCTGTAGTTCCAAAATCAAAAGTTATTGTTATAATATCAGTAGACCCAGTATCATATAAAATATATTCAGCTTTTGATACCAATATATATGGCAAACTTAATTCGCAAATTTTATCTGCAATAGTTGCTGCACTATCAGAAGTTGTCACAGCTATGGTATAGTTTACACCATTTATTGTAATTATAACAGTTCCGTTTGCTGTAGGTAAAGTAGTTGCTCTAAGCAAAAATACGGCATTATTTTTCTTGACTCCTGCCTTATTTATAGCAATTTTGTCTCCAATTTCAATCCCATACGTACTTGAATCTAAAGTAATAACATTACTTCCAGCAGTTCCACTACAAGTCATAGGAATAGGCACAACTTTGGGTAATTTTACTTTTGTATATTCTAAAGCTTCCATTAATATAATCACTCCTTTTAATTGATATAATAAAATAAATTTGATGTCAAAATTAACAACCTTATATTTATGTTAATTATTAATTATAAGACAATTTATCAATACATTTCCTCACTTATATTTCGAATTGAGAATTATATTGAATTATTCGATTTATTATTGTATAATTTGATATTATGTTTTATTATTCGACATTTACAACATTATCCTCTTTTTAAGTGAAGAGTGTTTTTATTAGTCAATTACTATTAATAACCGCTGACAGTATGGAATTAAGGCTAAAAATCAGAGAAGCCCTAATAACAAGTTCAAACCCTACTCGATAAAAACAAGCCTTAAAGCTTATTCACCTAAAGAGACAAAAACTTTTAAATGATAAATACCTTTTAGTGAATTTTTCACTAATTATTTCCATGCCATTCATATTGTTTTTTGTGTACTATTTGTACAAAATAACAATATAGTTTGTACTCATTTTGCATAGTAAACTTAATTTATAACTTAAGTTCAACTACTGCTTAAGTACTTAAAAATGGCAAATCTGTTTGTACTTATATTGGTGACTTTTTAGCAATTAGAATGTTTTTAGACAGTTGCACTTTTTAAACCTTTTTAGACTCACGGCTTGCTAAACTGATTTAGCACCTTAACTAACAGAATATATTTAATTTACAACAACTTAAGTTTATAAATATATGTTCGGCTGTTAAGTAGCATGTTTAACTTTAAAATTAAAACTGTATTTAGAAGATTTTTAGGAGGTTAATAAATGAAAAGATATATTATAAAACGGTTACTCACATCAATATTAACACTATGGATTATGTTTACACTTACTTTCTTTCTTATGCACTTTATACCTGGTAGTCCCTTCATTGGTGATAAAAAGATGACACCAGAAATACTTGCCAATCTAGAAGCAAAACATGGGTTGGATAAGCCTCTTATTGTTCAATACGGTATTTATCTCAAAAATGCATTGCTTGGAGATTTAGGGCAATCTATTACTCTTGTTGGTCAAGATGTAAATACTATTATTGCTAGAAAATTTCCATACTCAGTTAGGTTAGGACTTTTTTCAGGTGTAATAGCGATATTCATAGGCACTTTTTTTGGAGTTATTAGTGCTCTTAAGAAAAATACTAGCATGGATAGGCTAATTATGCTTGTTGTAACAATAGGTATTGCTGTTCCAAGTTTTGTTGTGGCCACAGTAGGCATGATAGTATTTGGTGTTCAACTAAAATGGCTGCCAACCATAAGCTATTTGGATTCACTTAAAAGCTATATTCTTCCAGGATTCGCGCTTTCCTTCTTTCCACTAAGTTATATAACAAGAATAATGCGTTCATCTATGCTTGATGTTATAAATCAAGATTATATCAGAACAGCTAGAGCAAAAGGTCTTTCTGAAAGAATTGTAATCTTTAAACATGGTCTGAGAAACGGAATCCTCCCAGTTGTAACTTATGTAGGTCCAATGTTAGCAGGTATATTGACTGGTTCTTTCGTTATCGAATCTGTTTTCTCAATCCCAGGCTTAGGAAGCTCATTTGTTACTAGCATAACAGCTAGAGATTATCCCACAGTAATGGGTGTAACTATATTTTTTGGTGCATTCCTAATTATGATGAATTTCATAGTAGATATTCTATACAGATTTGTTGATCCAAGAATCAAAATAATTAATTAAGGTGGATGAAAATAATGATAGATACAAACAATACTAAACATATAAAAAAAGAATTATTTTTTCCTGCCACGGATGAGGAAAAAGCTACAATTGAAACTATGCGCCCATCAATTAGTTATTGGAGAGATGCATGGAATAGATTAAAAGCAAATAAAGTTGCTATGGGTGGACTAGTTGTTATTATATTAGTTTTTCTTGCTGCAATCTTAGGTCCAATTTTATCCCCTTATTCATATGACCAAATAAATAAGGGCAGCGAGAATTTAACACCAAATGCGCAATTTATTTTTGGAACTGATAGCCTAGGAAGAGACTTGTTTACAAGAACAATGATAGGAGCAAGAATTTCCCTTTCTGTTGGACTTGTAGCTGCAGCTATGATATCTGTTATAGGTATAATCTATGGTGCAGTATCAGGTTTTTTTGGAGGTTGGGTTGACACTGTTATGATGAGAATTGTAGATGTAATATATTCAATACCAACAATTCTTATTGTTATCCTATTACAGGTTGTATTAAAAGCTCCTATTGAAAAATTTGTTAATTCCGGTAACGCACCCTCCTTTGTGAGCGGTCTAGGCGTTGGCTTAATTAGTATCTTTGTTGTCTTAGCACTTTTATACTGGGTTGATATGGCTAGAATTGTAAGAGGTCAGGTCTTAACTATAAAAGAGCAGGAATACGTTATGGCAGCAAAAGTTTTGGGAGCTAATAATAAATCTATTATATTTAAGCATCTTATACCTAACTGCATAGGACAAATTATCGTAATTGCTACTCTAAAAATACCAGAGGCAATCTTTGCAGAATCATTTTTAAGTTTTATCGGGCTTGGTGTATCATCCCCTATGGCTTCTCTTGGTTCTTTGTCACAGTCTGCTCTTAAAGGAATTTATTCATATCCTTATATGCTTATTTTTCCAGCAGCAACAATAAGTTTGATTATTCTATCCTTCAATCTTTTTGGTGATGGACTTAGGGATGCTTTAGATCCACGAATGAAGAAGTAAAAATACAGCGCCGCTAGGGTTTATTTCCCCTTAAAATTTATGCCCAAAGCGGGTGTGGGAGGTTTGTATGAATAATAATAACAAATTACTTGAAATAAAAGATTTAGAAGTATCATTTTTTACGCCTGCTGGTGAGGTTAAAGCTGTTAATGGAATTAGTTACTCCCTTGAACCAGGGAAAGTTCTTGGAATAGTTGGTGAATCTGGTTCAGGAAAGAGTGTGTCCTCATATTCCATTATAGGACTTATAGATAAACCAGGTAAAATAATTGGCGGAACTATTACCTTTGAAGGTAAGGATATTTCTACAATGACTAAAGCTGAGAAGCTGAAATTTGCAGGAAATGACGTTGCTATGATATTTCAGGATCCTATGACTAGCTTGAATCCAGTATTTACAATCGGCAATCAAATTGCCGAGTCTATACGTCACAAGTATGGTAATGTATCAAAAGATGAAATCAAGAAGCGTTCTATTGAATTGCTTACTCTTGTAGGGATTAATGAGCCTGAAAGACGTTTGTCACAATATCCTCACGAATTTTCAGGGGGCATGAGGCAAAGAGCTATGATTGCCATGGCCCTAGCCGGAGCACCGAAGGTTTTAATTGCTGATGAGCCTACAACTGCACTTGATGTAACTATACAAGCACAAATACTTGAGTTACTGAAGGATATACAGAAGAAAACTGGAATGGCAATTGTACTTATTACTCATGATTTAGGCATTGTTGCTGATATGGCTGACGATATCATTGTAATGTATGGTGGTAAAATCGTAGAGCAAGGCACTGTATATAGCATATTTCACAATCCTCTTCATCCGTATACAATGGGCTTAATCAGATCATTACCAGACTTAAATGCTAAAGGTTCAAAACTTGTCCCTATTCCGGGAAATCCAATTGATCTGCTTCAATTACCTAAAGGCTGCCCATTTGCACCTAGATGTGAATATACTATGAAGGTTTGTATTAACCATATGCCTGCTAATTACGAAGAAGCTGATGGACACACTGCTTTGTGCTGGCTGTTAGATGAAAGAGCAAAAGCAAATGTGGAGGTACCCCAAAATGACAAATAACAAAATTTTAGTTGAAGTACGTAATTTAAAGCAATACTTTAGTATAAGCAATCATATGGGAGAAAAATCCTATGTTAAAGCAGTAGATGATGTGACCTTTAATATCTATAAAGGTGAAACCGTTGGTTTAGTTGGCGAATCAGGTTCTGGAAAAACAACGTTGGGTCGTTCAATCCTAAGAATTTATGATCCTACCAGTGGTCAAATAAAATTTGATGGCGTAGATATTACAAAATTTAATAGATCCAAGCTATTACCATATAGAAAAAAAATGCAGTATATATTTCAGGATCCATATGCATCATTAAATCCTAGAATGACGGTTTCTGATATTATAGGAGAGCCTTTAGATATACACAAGCTAGCAAGCTCAAAAAAAGAGAGAGCAGATAAAATCAGAGAACTAATGAGTCTTGTTGGTTTAAATACTGAACATGCCTCGCGTTATGCCCATGAGTTTTCTGGTGGTCAACGCCAAAGAATCGGTATTGCGCGTGCTATTGCAGTAGAACCGGAGTTTATTGTTTGTGATGAGCCAGTTTCTGCTTTAGACGTTTCTATCAGGGCCCAGATAATTAATACTCTTGAAGAAATGCAGGATAGATTGAAGCTTACCTATTTGTTTATTTCACACGACTTAGGTGTAGTGAGACACACCTGTGACAGAGTAGGTGTAATGTATTTAGGGCATTTAGTTGAGTTAGTTGAGACTGAAGAGCTATATAAGAACCCTCTTCATCCATATACACAAGCATTACTCACAGCAATGCCAGAACCTGACCCTGATTCAGCTAAAAAACGCAACAGAATTATTTTAAATGGCGAGATACCTTCCCCAGTTAATCCTCCATCAGGGTGTACGTTTAGAACTAGATGTCCTTATGCACAGGATATATGCGCTAAGAAAGAACCACATTTTATTGACTATGGCAATGGACACTTTGTATCATGCCATTTTACAGGAAAGCTAAAGGAAATCACCAAATAGATTATTTGTTTCTATAATGATCTCCGCTGTTTAATTAAGGTTGCTTCAAAGGGTTATATCTGCAATGTAGAGTACTAATAATATACACTTTTTTATAATTCAGTACAATTATTGTAGTTATTTACTTTCTTCTTACAACCTTAATTATCCTACATAATATTCTTCCATAGACAAATACTACTTGGAATAAAAGATAATCTGAAGCTTTTTAAAATTTGTGTTATACAGAGTCAACATGATTTTTATAGCATATCCAGATTAATTACAAAGTCCAATCAAAAAATTTTAAATTTTGCAGCCTATGGCTACGTTTAGGTTATATTCCTTCTATTCTTAAAAGTATTTTTCTAAAGTAATGAGGTCGACATTAGTTTAGCAAAATTATCAAGGTATTAATGCCCTGATTAAATGAAAAAATACTAATAGTTAGAATATCAATTTAAATATGTAAATTGACTTTTTTCTATAACATAGCATTTTATGTTTATAGGTTAAAAGCTACGCCACTGCATTTCTCAATATATTGAAGTTAATAAAAATGATTACAGGCCAATATTGTAGTCAATATTACTTTTGTTTTTAAAAAAAATTAATAGGGAGAGTTAAAAAAATGAAAAAAATTATAGCATTAATAGTTTTACTAGCGATTTCCTTAACTATAATTTCAGGTTGTGGAGGTACAACATCAACTTCTACTTCAAAAGCAATATCAGCATCCATTGGTGCAGAGCCAAAAACTCTAGATCCATCTCTTAATAATGCTCTTGACGGAGGCACATATATTAACTGCGCTTTTGAAGGTTTAACAACCTATGACAAAAACTCAAAGGTTGTAGCTGGTACTGCTGAAAAATGGGAAGTAAGCGGTGATGGTACAGTTTACACCTTCCACATTCGTAGTGATGCAAAATGGTCAGACGGCAAGGATGTAACAGCAAAGGACTTTGTTTTCTCATGGCAAAGAGCAGTGGATCCAAAAACTGCTGCTGACTATGCATATTATTTATATTTTGTTAAAAATGGTGAAGCAATTAATGGCGGTGACGCTGAGGTTAGCACTTTAGGAGTAAAAGCTATAGATGATAAAACTCTTGAAGTAACACTTGAAGCTCCTTGCCCATTTTTTACTGAAATAGTTGCCTTTCCTACTCTTGTTCCTTTAAGAGAGGATATTGTTTCTGCAAACTCTGAAAAATGGTCTCTAGACCCTAAAACTTATATTGGTAACGGCCCTTATGTCCTTACAAGCTGGGAGCATGATTCTAAACTAATATTTGAAAAAAGTGATAATTACTGGGGCAAAAAGGATGTAGTAGCAGAAAAAATTGAGTGGTTCTTAATGAATGACCCAAATGCAATGCTTGGTGCATTTAAGAACGGTCAGATTTTACTAGCAAATGCTATTCCTACAGAAGAATATGAGGCTGAAAAGGCTGCTGGAAACCTCCAGATTCTGCCTATGCTTGGAACATATTATTTGGATTTGGTAAATACTAAAGCACCTTTTGATAATGCAAAAGTAAGACGTGCAGTTTCTCTTGCTATTGATAGAAACTATATCGTTGAAAAGGTTACTAAGGGTGGTCAGCTTCCTGCTTCTGGTTATGTTCCATATGGTATCACAGATGTAAGTTTGTCACCTGACTTCCGTACTGTAGGCGGAGATTACTACTCTGTTAAGCCAGAAGATCTTGATAAAAATATCGCTGAAGCAAAGGCTCTGTTGGCTGAAGCAGGATACCCTGACGGAAAAGGCTTCCCTAAGGTTACCTTTGGTGTTAATACAGGCAGCAACCATGAAATAATTGCCGAAGCTATACAGCAAATGCTGAAAACAAATCTCGGAATTGAAGTAGAGATTCAAGCACAGGAATGGAATGTATTCCAGCAGTCCAGAAAAGATGGTGTATTTAATATTAACCGTAACGGTTGGATTGGGGACTATATGGATCCTTCAACCTTCTTAGATATGTTCACTACTAATAACGGCCAGAATAATTCTAAGTACAGTAATCCTATTTATGATAATGCTATCAAAGCTGCAAGAACAGAAACCGATGTAGCTAAGCGTATTCAGTTATTCCATGATGCCGAAAAAGCATTAATGGATGATATGGGTGTAGTACCTATTTACTTCTATACTAATCCGCTAGAAATCTCAAAAAATTTACAGGATTATGTTGTAACTCCACTTGGATTTATATACTTGCGTTGGGCTTCTTACAAATAAGTATATAGCAAAAGTGACCTCATATTAACATGAGGTCACTTTTTTATTAAATGTATATAAACAGGAAGGAAATTTATTCTTCATCTTGCAGGGCATCGTATCCCTCTTCACCTGTACGTACCTTAATTGCATTCTCTACATCATAAACAAATATTTTTCCATCACCTATTCTACCAGTGTACAATACTCGTTTTGCTGCTTCAATTACTGTTGAAACTGGAACCTTACATATAACAATTTCAACTCTAATCTTTGGCAGTAGGTTTATTTCCATTTCAACACCACGATAGTATTCTTTGTTTCCTTTTTGCATACCACATCCCAGAACATTTGTAACTGTCATACCTGTTACACCAATACTATTCATAGTATCTTTGAGAACTTCAAATTTAGATTGCTTTGTAATTATTTCCACCTTTGTTATTTTTGCATCAGATGTAATTGCTGTATCTGATTTTTTAATAACTGTAGGAATTGCAGTATCAATATCAACGGTCGCTCCTTCTCCTGAGCCAGAAGTTGTAAGTATAGGCATAAAGTCAGCATATGAACTAACAAGACCATGTTCTTCAATATCCAAACCTATAATTTCTTCTTCTTTTGAAACACGTAAACCAACTGTTTTCTTAATCAAACTAAATATAATTAACATTGTTACAGTAACCCATGCAGCAACTGTAACTACTCCTAATGCTTGAACTCCTAAAAGGTGCACCCCTCCACCGTATAGTAGCCCTCCATCAAGAGCAAATACTCCTACTAATATTGTTCCTGCTGCTCCACATAAACCATGAACACCAATAGCTCCAACAGGGTCATCTATTTTTAATACCTTGTCAATAAACTCTATACCAAATACGAGTATAAAAGCTGCTACTATACCTATTATAACCGCTCCAGATGGACTCACAGCATCACAACCAGCTGTTATTGCAACAAGACCACCAAGTGCAGCATTCAAAGTCATTGATACATCTGGTTTTTTGTATCTTACCCATGTAATAATCATAGCAACCGTTGCTGCTGCTGCTGCTGATAAGTTAGTGGTTATAAATATACTACCCATTTGAATAAGGGTGTTATCTCCTGTTGCTGATACGGTAGAACCACCATTGAAACCAAACCAACCAAACCATAGAATAAATACACCTAATGCTCCCAAGGTCAAGCTGTGTCCAGGTATAGCTTTTGCTTTTCCGTTTTTGTCGTACTTTCCAATACGTGGTCCTATTATTTTTGCACCAATTAATGCTGCAACACCACCAACCATGTGAACTGCTGTTGAACCAGCAAAATCATGGAAGCCTAATTGTGAAAGCCACCCACCACCCCATATCCAGTGGCCAGATATAGGATATACAACTGCGCTTATAGCCAAACTATATATGCAGTATGCTATAAATTTTGTACGTTCTGCCATAGCTCCCGATACTATTGTTGCAGCTGTCGCACAAAATACAGTTTGGAATATAAGGAATACGGGCCCAGGAAGTCCTGCATTTACTCCTTCTCCTGTTGCAAATAAGCTTGGTATACCAATAATTCCATATTTACTTGTGCCAAACATAATTCCAAAGCCTAGCACCCAAAATACAATGGAACCAATAGAAAAATCCATTAAATTTTTCATTATAATATTTCCAGCATTTTTTGCTCTAGTAAAACCCGTTTCTACCATTGCAAAGCCAGCCTGCATGAAGAAAACAAGTGCCGCTGCTAATAATGTCCAAATTACGTCAACTGATTGAAACATAACCCCCATCTCCTTATTAAAAATATTTATAATTTTAAGCAAATGGATTCCATTAAATAAATAAAATAAAAAAGACGCATACTCGCAGTTTGTTTGCGAATACACGTCATCGTGTTATCTTTTACAAAATAAATGTAATTTTGCATATTTATTTAATTAAAATCTTCTTTTACTCAAATTGTAAAGTAACTGTACTAATCTAACCCTGCAGCACCTTTACTTTGATAAACTTATATTAGCATATAAAACCATCTTAGTCAATAAATTTTGAAGGATTATTTTTAATTCCTGCATTTTTTTATTGTATTACTGCTATTAAGCCTTTAAACTATAACAAATTTGAATAATATTATATACTTACGCTTCATTTTTTAAATTTATTACAACTATAAAAATAATAAAATAATATATTAATAATTTATATCTTAACATTATGTTATAATTATATTAGTATTAATTATTCAGTATTCTTATTTTCGCAGACAATAGAAATTAGAGGAGTCAAAAATGTATTTTGAGGATTTTAAGCCATTGTTATATTCTGACACGTCTGTGCCAGATATTTTTATTAGCCAGTATATGCCTTCTATGGACAGTAATAGTGTGAAGGTTTATTTATATATGCTTTTTCTATGCAAGCACAACAAAAAAGCTACTACTGACGAAATAGCAAAAACTTTGAACTTGTCTAATGATGAAGTAAAAGCATCACTTACTAGCCTTGATAATCTTGAAATCATTTCTTGGATAGAAGATAAGATTCAGTTATTAGACTTGAAGGATGCTGAAGTAAAACGTATATATAAGCTCAAGTCCATATCTTCCCCTGAGCAGGCAAATGAAAACTTTGAGAAGAACAAAAGCAGGAATAGCACACTTTCCGCCATTAATTCAAAGTTTTTTCAAGGTCTTATGCCTCCGAACTGGTACTTAACTATAGACAATTGGTTTTCTATATATAAATTTGATGAAGATGTAATGTATACACTATTTAAGTATTGCCATGACAACAACACCTTTCACAAAAGTTATATTGAGGCAGTGGCAAATAGCTGGCATCGACGCGGAATACAAAATTTCTTTGATTTGGAAAAGTATTTTGAAGAAATGACACATGTTCGTGGCATAAAGGGAACAATTATTAAAAAGCTGAGATTAAGAAGAGCATTAACTGAATATGAACATGAATATGTTGAAAAGTGGGTTCTTGATTATAAATATAATATTGATATTATTGAAATAGCTCTTAAAAAGACAGTTGGAAAAACTAATCCAGACTTCAAGTTTTTAAACACGCTTTTGACTAAATGGCATGACCTAGGTTTACTTTCAGCTGAAGAGATACTTAGCTATGATAATGGTCTGAAATCTCAAGGGCAAGCGGCAAAAGCGACACAAAAGCCTAAGGATTCACAGAGAAATAATTTTGATCAACGTCAATATGATGATGATTATTTTGATAATTTTTTTACCAATACGCATAAAACATCTTAAATACCTGAGACTCTCTACAGATTACTTTATTTCACATATTTACTATTGTGTCATCTGCAATTCAGATTAAATGAGAGTCAGCATAAAAAATGCGAAGTTTACATTTCGTGCATTCATCGTTCTCTTCGCATATCAAAAAGCTGTTAGTTTTGTAGAGTAAAGCAATTTTTGTACGAAGCATAATAAGTTTTCTAACCACAGAGACCACAAGTGGTTTTTGATGGTATTTTAAATAGAATTGTCACGAAGGAGGATATCTCCGCGAAAACGGCTTTTTATGGTTTGAGCAATCAAGCAATATTTTTATGCCCAAATGTGGCGTGGGAGGTTAGTATGAACAGAGATATTCATAATATAATTATCAGAGAATATGAGAGAAGACAAAAGCAAGCAGCTGATATTGCGCAGCAACATAAGGAAGAATTATATTCAAAAATACCTCGTCTGCTGGAAATCGATAACCAGATTAATCAATTAGGTATTAAATATAACAGATTAATTCTATTGTCTCAAGGTGATACAGCCGAGCTTTCCTTAGAACTTTCTAAAAGTATTAAGCACCTTACTAATGAAAAAAATAATATATTAAAAGAAAATGGTATTAGTATTGAGTATCTAAAGCCTCAATATCAGTGCCTTAAATGCTCTGATACAGGTTATGTGGCTGATTCCAGCCATTATAAGCGCTGCTCCTGTTTCAAACAACAGATGATAAGTCATTTGTTCTCAATTTCCAATATCTCTTATACGGGGCATGAGTGTTTTGATAATTTTAATGAATTAATATACCCGGATGAAGTCAATCCTGATAAGTATGGAATACCTATATCACCACGTGAAAATATAAATAATATAAAAGAAAAGTGCTTTGAATTTACCAAAAATTTAGATAATCCAAACCAGAAAAACCTATTTTTTAGTGGCCGAACTGGTGTGGGTAAAACTTTTTTATCCTTTTGTATTGCCAGAGAACTGCTTAATCAAGGCAGAACTGTGCTGTATCTAACGGCACCTATGCTTTTTGATACTATAACTGAATATAAAATGAAAGCCTTTAAAGATGATAATTTTAATGATGATAGATATCAAAGTATCTTTTCTGTAGAATTGCTTATTATAGATGATCTTGGCACAGAAACCTTAAGCGATGCTAGGTATGCAGAGCTTTTGAATATTCTAAATGTTCGCCAAACTCGAGATTGTGAAGCTGCATGTAAGACTATTATCTCAACAAATTTGGGTGCAAAAAAGCTATTTGAGTTATACTCAGAACGAGTAGCTTCTAGAATAAATGGGCTATTTGACAGACTTTTACTTGCTGGAAAAGATATTCGTAGTCTAATTCAATAAAAAAATACTCAAGTAAACTAAACAGTTGTTTTCAGCGTGCCTGGCTCTACAGCCTGAACTGTAACCTTTCACATAATATATAGACTTGAAAGAAATAAAAGTTTTATTAAATTTACTTTAACCTATGAGAGACTCTCCTGATTCCAGTAGGCTTAGTCTAGTTTGGACGAATTATCCATAACGCTTTTAGCAAATCATATAGAACCCCACTGTCAACATTCATAAGCTGTAATAATTGGCCTGCAAATATAAGAATAATTAATATAAGTCCCGGAAGAACAGAAATAAATCCAGCTAGACTTGTCTTCCTTGTACTTGTTCTGTTATAAATTAAAGTTTCCTCTATTTGATTTATCATAGGATTACCTTGCTCTGAATTATATCCTACTTGCCCCATTCTGTTATCGTTAGCTGCTTCAAAACCCTCCTGAAGAATATTTCCTGATATGTTATCTGGTAATATAGATTTATAATTTCCAGCTTTATTTTCATTCTTATTTACTCTACAGAATGCATACATTAATGCTACAAATACAGCTGTACATGATAAAAATACTATTAAGTAAAATATTATCACGATTATCCATGAAAGCATTGGTATACTTGAAAAATCAAAATTATCTAACTGCATAATTCCCTGCTTCTCCATTTCCTCTAGTTTACTTGAAGTCGAAAAAAGCAAGAATACTATTATAGCATTATTAGTAAAATGAGCTACCATACCTGTATATATACTTTTAGTTCTATATACAATAAAACCTATTAATCCCCCGATAAGAATTAGTCCAATACTTTTTTGAAAATCCCTATGCAAAATACCAAATAGAACCGAGGTTATAACTAATGAAGATAAGACACCATATCTTTCATAGCCTTTGCTTATCAGACCTCTGAATAAAGTTTCCTCGCATACCGCGGCAGAAACACCCACTACCAATAAAGCAATAAAAAGAACAGGAACATCCGATACCTTTAACTGCTCAATGGGAAGTATTCTTCCAAATAGTAACCTTATTATCCCTAATATTATAGCATTTACTACTGCCACAATTGGTAAAGCTGTAATCATTAATAGAGGGATTATCAAGTAATTTATTGGTTTTGTCCTTCTCAATTGTAAAGTATCCTTAATATTGTACTTTCCAATAATCAAGAAAATTAGCGCAGGTGCCAAAACGAATAAAACCTCACCTAACCCACTTCTTAAATAGTCATTTTCAATAGGTAAAAATATACCTCCATATGTTAAAAGAATTGCTGTCAATGAAAAAAATATACCTGCAGCTAATGGCCCAGGAAATTTTTTATTTTTTTGTTCACTATAATTGACTACTAACTTCTCATTGATGTTGTTTTCCACGAAACATCCTCCTACGATATTTAGTATATTTAAGTATACTGCAATAAACTTTTTTAATTACTGCCAGCTAATAATACAATTCAAATGTACCATTATAATACCTTTTAATATTACTATTCAAAATTAATAAATACAATTACTTTATTAATTTTGCCCGAAAAACTATAGATAATTTTTCGATGAATAAATTGGGAGTTTAATACCAAGAATCATTGAAAATAATAATATAGTTAGTATTCAGCAACTATATTATTAAGAGTACTTCCTTAAGTGTATAAAAAAGCTGGATAATAACGCTAATAGGCCAATTTTCTAAAATGCAAGTTATTGGCTTATTTAGGATGGGATATTGGGCACTAGACATAAAAAACAGTCTAGAAAGGGGTGCCCTTATGAATAGCGAAAACAAAATTGTAAAGGTTAAGAAGAATGAGCAAGGTGCTGTCACTGAAGTAATGTTTGAAAGTGGTCGTGTTTGTCCTTTGAATTTTGCAATACTAATGGCAAGGAATGGTGGTCTTGATGGGTTTAATGTAGTTAGAGGTAAAAACGGCGGTGAATATCTCAGTGCCGACCCAAATAGTTCTGATGTTGAAGACTTAAATAATTTGCCAAGATTTAAATAAGTTAATTTTGAATAGCTGCAAAATTTAATGGAGCAGAAAACCAAAAGTCATTCTGCCCCCAAATGTGCCTAATATCCCACCTTTATATTTTAAGCTGCTTCGTATGCTGTCCGTTCTTAATTATGCTTACTGAACGATATTAAATATGCATAAATATTGCATATAGTTTAGCATATTTGCAATTCTATTAGTCACTTATTCTTTAAAAGTAGTCTCACTTGGATTTCTATTACTACTTTCGTAATTATAAATATCCCCATATCTTTGATATGTCATAAATGCTTTAACAGCTTTTGACACTATTAAATTAATGCACATTGCTATGTACAATGTCCCCAATATTAGATAAATAACACCGAACACTGATATTATGGTAAATAATGGAATTACAAAGTAAAGTGATATAATACCACCTAGCCCAAGAAAAACTACAAGAAGCCATCTAGCCCAATTATGACCTTTATATAAACAAAATAAAATTCCTATTTCCAGTAGTAATCTTATTAATCCACTTACTGTTTTCAGTGTCGCAAAACCGATATCGCCATTTACTCCATACAGTATTATAGAACCTACAATTGTAGCAACACCAATTAATAGTATTATTGCAATAATACCAATTACAATTCTTTTTCCTCTAATAATTAAATCCATTTACCCCCTCCAAAAATCTAAATTATTTTATCAGCTTTCTTTTTTTATAAGTATATACAAATAAGATAACCGCCCCTGCAATAGTAACAAATAATATAGCGAAGCATATAAAAATTGTGCTTAGTAAATTTACACCAAATCCTTTACCAATTGCTAATACTGCCTCTTCACCATCTCCCGATTCATATGAGGCATCTATTTCGTATGTACCAGCTTTATCAATAGTAAAACTAAATAAACTCCTGCCCTCTCTTCCATTAACTGAATAACTGGAGTTAACTGTTGAATTTTCTAGTCTTATATACTCCCCTGAATCAATATTCTTTAGCTTACATACCAAACCATTTATATTGCTTGTTTCAAAAACCCTTCCATCTACAATACTTCTATATTCAAAGTATATATTATAATCACCAGGTTCCTTTAATTCGATATTTCTTGTACCTGGAACTAAAACCTGATTATCAAAGCTATTAACACTTGATAAAATTCCTGTCACTAATACAACTACAAACGAAATAATACCGATAATAAAAATTAAACCTGAAATAACATACATCAATTTGCTTGGTGCATTACTATTTTTATTCAACATAAATTCCTCCATATATATACTTGTATTGGTTATATCTTGCTTTGTATATCTTTTAGCCAAATCTTTCAAATTTCATCTATAATTTTGCAAAAAGCCATTATTAGTCTTCCGCACTAATAGCCCTTTATATAGAGAAATTGTGTTATAGCCTTACTTTCCTCCGAAAGTTTTGAGTCACGGTTCAATAGAGTTCCATCTAAATCTGAAACATAAAGTGTATCAATTAGCTTATCTTATTCAATATATATAATCCTTTCTATAGAGGTTTATAATTAGATTACTAATTATAAAAGAATTCTACTTGATATTTCTAGTTTTATCAAGCAATCCTCTAGCATTTACTCTTAACTCATTTGATGTTACCTGAATAATTAGTTCTTCAATTGCAGATAAGCTTGCAATTGTGCAAGCTATAGCAAAACAACACTTTCTGTATAACGGTGTCTTATCTTTTTGTGTCAATAACCATATTAAACAAATTTAAATATAGGAAAGTAAGGCAGGTAGCAAAAATAAAAAAATAGCTATAATGCCCCTAAATGTTGAGTATTCACCATGATATACCAAGGTGTCTCCATCTCTATCCCACTTAGTTATTCCGTTTTTTATTAATTTATTGTATGAAATAATATATGTAATTGTACTTAAAAATGGTAATTCCAACGCACAACCATATATGGTTACACTTGCAGCCCTTTTGAGTGCATTTAAATATGTAAGCTTCTCACCATTTTTGTTTATTACTTTAACCTTTAGTAACCATTTTCCGAGTGTATATCCCGCTTTAGATAACAATAAAGCTTCTATAAACAACCATAAAATATAGAAAGAAATATTAACTATTAACTTATTCCCTATATTTTTTGATAAAAAAACTGTATACGTATCAGGTGACAATATTGACCAAAGTATATCTAATAGATTGGTCCAGATACCAAAATCAATAGTTCTGGCAAGAAAACGGACCCAAGGTCTAATTGGTGGGATATTTATTTCCTCTTCATTTATAAAATAATGTTTTGCTTTAGGCAATCCATCCATTATAAAAATTCCACTTTTATCATCAGTCATTTGGGGATATAATGTTTGAAGATTTTTTATACTATCTCTCTTTTCTAAAGAGTTAAAATTCTCTTGAATTTCATCCTTACTGAACCCCATCGCAGTCATTTCTCTAAGGCAGTAAGCAATATATGTCTCAATACCAAACTTTTGAAGCTGTTCTTTCTTAACCTTAAAAGTCAACCATTCTGTTGGGTAAAAGTAATCTAAACATATTTCATCTCTGGAATTGTCCTCTTTTCCAATTACGTTCCAGTTCTTATTTGCAAAAGTCTTACTCTTGTCATCTATAACAATGCTAATATCGGAGGTATCTTTGACTTCTTCCTGTACTTCCTCATTTTTAAGCTTATCAACTATTTTATAATACTCACCAATGGTATCTTTTTCTTCGGGAAATAGGCTCAAAAATGAGAATATTATCTCCTCACCTTCAGCATATCTGAATAAATTCTTCAGAATAATATTGTCACTCTCCCAAATATGGCCAGCATTTCTGCTAAACAGCTCACTTTTTGCTTTGTCAATTGCAGCCTGCTCATACTCAGCATTCTCTACATAGACTATTTTTCTCAATTCATCATCTTTTAAGACAGATAAATCTTCTCTTAATCCATTGTTTTCATTAGACATACTGATGCTCCAATCTATGTAATAATCTATCCGTTCTTTTTACCAACCTTACGTATTTCATTTAAAACCATTTGTGATTGTGTAAATAACAGCTGAGCTTCTTTACTTTTTTGTACATCCCTTAAATCCATATCAATTGAAAATACTCCTGCCTTAGTTAACAAATAAAAAGTATGGTGATTTTCCTTAGGAAGAGCATCTATGCTCTCAGCAAGCTTCGTAATAGGCAATACCTGAAAACAGTTATCTAAAAATGTTAGTACTGCTTTGTTGACAGCTTCATGCTTGCCAGCACCAATAATACCTCCACCATCTGAAAAATAAAGGCTGGTTGTTCCATCAATGAAACAAATCATCGTTACGGTATTTATACTATCAACGCCCATATCTACTACTGCACCATACACTTGATAGTCATTACCCATACTCACACCCATATCTTTATGTGAAAAAGTAAACGCCATTTTACGCATAGATGCATATGTATAATCATCATTCTGAGAATTTTGATTATTTGAATTTTGCTGATTATTTGTATCTTCCGCCTTTTTTATTAATCGGAACAAGTTAAACACTCCTTTCAACATTGAATACTATGCTAACAATAACTTTATATATAATAATATAAATTTTATATTCTATACTAAAATTACCCTAGAAATTGTAATTTGTCCACTTATAATTTTTATTTAGCTTCTAGAAACCAATTCTATTATATTTATGTAATATATGCCCCAAAGGACGTTAAACTAGATCGCAAAAAACCCCAAAATACTCAAATTATAACACACTGAGCTATTCTGGGGTTTTTTGAAAAGGTATTTAACAACATTACATAGTCAAAGTTCCATTATCATCTTCAAGTAGCATTAATAAATCCTCTTCTGCTCCGGTTGTTGCATTAATATATATAATAAAATGCCTTTCACCTATTTCACCAATAAATTCGTAACAGTACTTTTCTGTTTTAAAATCAGTAGGAATAATAGCCTTTCCCTCACTTGTTATCTTGAGCTTTTTATTAATCTGATTACGAGCCTGCTCCACTGTTAGTTTTGCTTTTGGTATCTCTCTGGTTCTATGATTGTAAAGATATCCTTTGGACTCAATTCCTACAATTTCACCGTTATCAAGAGCTATTTTCACCTTAACCAGGTCAGGGTAAATCATAGTGTCATCTTGAGAATATGCGTAGCATATCACTGCTGTACCGTCAGTTTTTTGATAATACGTATCTTTCATATTTTTGAAGCCATTTTTATTTAAAAAAGCTGAAGCTTTTTTCTTTGCCTCATCCATATTTAAAGTATCCTTACCAAAATCTCTATTTCTAAGCATCCAATATACTTGTCCGCCCTGCTGTGTTATATTAATCTCTGCACCCTGCTCATCCGTTGAGTTCTTATACAATACTTTAAAACGAAAGGTTTTTATCACACCTACCTCATTGCTGTCCAATTGCTGAATTTCTTGTACCCTATCCTCTCCAATAAATTTCTTGGCAATCTTCTTTGCTTCTTCTGCACTAACCTTATTGCTCTTCAAACCTAAAGGTTTAGCTTTTAACATATGGTCGGAGTAAGGCCCATCATAGATAAGAGAAGGATATTCTTGAAAATTTTTATCAATATTCTCAATTGAACTTGTCTGTGGATCATTGCTTTTTGCTACACTTACTGCTTTAGCTGCCCTTGCTGTGGCTTCACCCCAATTCATCTTACCTGCGTTTATTTGGCTCTCAATTCCATGTAGGCTTTTTTGCAAGGATATTGCAAATCCATGTAGTTTATTAAGGCTGTCATATTCTTTGTCGCTCAGAGCTGTACCATTCAAGGTTTTTGTATTTAAGGCATATGCTAAATCTCCAACTTGAGTTAAATAATTAGAAGTTTTTTCAAGTATTGGTGGTGACACTGGCAGTTGTCCCATATTTTCCTGAGCAAGATTTGACTGTCTCCAAACCTCTTCCAGCATTGCAGATGTACTTTTAGGAGTAGATGTAACTAGGGATTTCGCCAATAACACCTCTAAATCATCTACGTAACCGGTCAAATCTAAAAATGCTCTATTATACTGATTTTCTGTTTGTATTTTCAAAGCAGTTAGCTGCTTATTCTGAAAATACCCCCAAGTTCCTACTCCAAACAGGGCTAATATAGCAATTATTGCAATAGGCGCCAACCAAGAACCTCTTTTTCTATCTCGTTTATCATTATAATTGTTTATGCTTCTTCTGTATTCATCTTGTTCCAATTAAATCACCTCCATTTTTTAAATTCCAAACCAATGCCTTCCTATTTTAAGCTGAACCTTCCTTGACCAAATCCACTTGCTTGTGGCTGTAGCTGGATTCCAATAGTACAAACAGCCTCCTGTGGGATCCCATCCTGCAAGAGCATCCCTAGCTGCTTTAACAACCGTTGATTTCGGATCAATAGGAACATTTATTTGTCCATCGGCTACAGCTGTAAATGCAC